>NZ_JCBDGX010000010.1:0-51283 GCF_059834345.1 Vibrio sp. R11-SG3-ISO3-SZ | reverse complement strand
TTTAGTAATAAGGCGGTCAGCGGTTACGATACCGTGGCGTATTTCACTCAAGGCCAAGCGGTCAAAGGTGACAGCCAATGGACAACCGAATACCAAGGCGCGCAATGGCTGTTCTCATCCGCTGAGCACTTAGCGATGTTTGAAGCAGAGCCGGAAAAGTACGCTCCGCAGTATGGTGGCTACTGTGCTTGGGCGGTGTCTGAGAAGAGCGACTTTGCCCCTTCCGATCCTGAGCAGTGGGCGATTGTCGACGGCAAGTTGTACCTCAATTACAACGCGGACATCAAAGGGCGATGGGACAGCGCGCGCACTCTGCACATTCAACAAGCCGACCAAAACTGGCCAGGTTTGATTGCTCAATAGACCAGCGGCGAGTTGACGCGCCACGTTTGTTCATCAAGAGGATGTGATTATGTACGCCAGTCCATTTCGTTTACCACGTAAAACCCCGTTCGGTGTTGGCGAAAGAGCGCTTGAATGGGCGACCGGTTTGTCGCAGTTGGATGCCTTGTATCAACAAGCGGCGCTGCCACAAGACAGTTTTGAGTTTATGCATGAAGCGCTGGCGAGAATCGGCACTCAGTATTCAGTTGATCACGGCAGTGTGTCGTCCATTCCACAGGAAGGCCCTGTGGTGATTGTCGCGAATCATCCATTTGGCGGTATTGAGGGCATTATTTTAGCCTCGCTGGTGGCGCAAGTACGCAAAGATGTCAAAGTGCTGGCCAATGAGTTGCTTAAGCGGATACCAGAGCTCGATTCACTGTTCATCGGCGTGGATGTGTTCGGCGGTGAGCGGGCAAGAACCACCAATCGGCGCGCGATTGCTGAGGCCAATCAGCACTTAAAAGAGGGCGGAGTGCTGATTCTCTTTCCTGCGGGAGAAGTGTCGGCATGGCAAGCCGATGCGAAGCAAATCACCGATAAAGCGTGGAGCCAGTCGGTGGCGAAGTTTGTCCGCCATGCCGAGGCGACAACCGTACCTATTTTTATTCAAGGCATGAACAGCAAATGGTTCTATCAAGCCGGTCGTGTGCATCCGCTATTGAGAACGGCCATGCTTGGGCGTGAGCTGCTCAATAAATCCGGGCAGACGATTTCTGTTTCAGTCGGAGCGCCGATCCCGTTTTCTGAACTGCAACATTTCGATGATGATCAGCAACTGACCCACTATCTGCGGCTGAACACCTATTTGATGGGCAGTCGAGAGGAGAATACAGCAACTCGGCGATCTCCTGAAAGTGCCCAGCAGCCGATCATCGCCCCCATTGCAGTAGCAGAACTCGAGCAAGAGATGGCGACGCTCAGCGACTTTCAACTGCTCGAACAGGGCGAGTTTGTGGTCTACTGCGTGCCCACCGCGAGGATGCCGCGCATGATGCAAGAGATCGGGCGAGTACGAGAGGAGAGTTTTCGCGCCGTCGGTGAAGGCTCAGGACGCGGCTGTGATGTCGATGATTTCGACCCCAAATACCATCAACTCTTTGTGTGGCATCGCGGCGATCGCGCGTTGGTGGGCGCTTATCGACTCGGTTTGGTGGATGAGCTCACCGCGCAAGGCGGCATTGAGGCGCTCTATTCTCGCAGCCTGTTCGAGTACGATCACGCGTTTGTTAGCCAGTTGGGGCAATCCATCGAACTTGGCCGCTCAGTGGTCGCCGAGCAATACCAAAAAAATCTGCACTCCTTGCTGCTCCTTTGGAAAGGGATTGCGGTGTTTGTGGCGCGCCACCCTCGCTATACTCATTTGTTTGGACCTGTCAGCATTAGCAACGATTACAGCCCGGTGGCGCGCCAGCTCATCGCATCGGTGATGACGGTGCATCATTACGATCAAGACAAGGCGAAACTGGTTCGACCCACCACGCCACTGAAAGAGAGCGGCAACACCTTCTGGCGACCCGACATGCTCAGTTCATTGGCCGAACTGCCATTATTGTCGAAAGTGTTGCAGCGCTTAGAGCGTGGGGTAGGGTTGCCGGTCCTGTTGCGGCAATATCTGGGGCTAAATGGCAAACTGGTCTGCTTCAATGTTGACCCTACTTTTCATTTTGCTTTAGATGGTTTGATTGTGGTTGAACTGACGTCATTACCCGCCAGAACTTTGGGCAAATATATGGGCAGAGAGTGCGCGCAGGCGTATTTAAGCCACCATAACCGAAAGGCATGAGTCATAAACGATTCGACTAAACCGCGCGGGCTTATTGGCTCGCGCACGCTAAGTGCTGGGGTATACTGGCGCTTCACGTAACGGACGCTCATACCCTCTTAGATTGGATTTTCTCGCATTATGCCCCACATGATGACCTTGTGCTTGGCGCTTATCGCCTTTGCCGCCAACTCCTTCTTTTGTCGTCTTGCATTGGCAAGCGGCGCGATTGACCCGGGCAGCTTCACCTTGCTGCGTCTCTTCTCCGGTGCGGTCACTTTAGCCCTTTTACTGTTTATGCGCGGTCACTTTCACGGTAAGGCGTCGCTCGGTTTTCTCCGTTCGCCGCTCAGTTGGTGGTCTGCTATCGCTCTGTTTGTGTATGCGGTGTGTTTCTCGTACGCCTATACCGAACTCAGCACAGGGACGGGCGCGCTACTGCTGTTTGGTATGGTGCAAATGACGTTAATTGCCTATCACGTAGTCTCAGGCAATGCGCTGACTAAGCTGGAGAAAGTCGGTATTTTGGCCTCGGTGACGGGTTTTGTGGTTCTGATGCTGCCCTCCGCGCAATCACCGAGCCTTGGCGCAGCGAGTTTGATGTTGGCCTCTGGCGTTGCATGGGCGATGTTTACCGTGCTTGGCAAAAAAAGCGGTGTCGCATCCGTTGCGATTACCCACGGATTTATTCTCGCCAGCCTCCTCGCACTGCTCGCCAGCCCCGCGCTGCTTATGGATGTCACCCTAACCTCTTCGGGCGTGATGTGGGCGCTTGCCTCGGGTATCGCCGCCTCAGGATTGGGTTATATCCTTTGGTATCAAGTGCTCAAGCAGATCACCGTGCTCAAGGCCTCCATCGCACAACTCGCCGTTCCGGTGATCGCCTTTCTCGCCGGTTCTATTGGGCTTGGTGAGACCATCACCTTTAGTGCTGTATTGGCTTCGGCTTTGGTGCTTGGCGGGATTGCGGTGATTTTTGTGGCGAAGGCGGAGTGAAAGCGGTGAAGACTATTTGCAGATGTCGATGTTCGACTCTTCTTGGTTCGAAAGCCATGTCATCCGAGTCAAGCGTACGCTCCACCTGAAACAAGAACACCTATGTATAGAGGTGCTGCCCCTGATAGTGATAAGATCCCCGCGTCAAAATCAACGAGAAACACTATGTTCATCCATCATGTAAACGGTATCGACTGGCTGGTGATTACCGCTTTTGAAGAGTTTAAAACGTTATTTATTGAAGACGCAGGTGCGATACCCCGTTGCTTTTCTACCGCAAGCGAATTGAGTTTGATTGATCAAGCTAAGCGCACGTACGGTTATTTGCCTAGGCTCAGTGGCGTTATCACCGACACGGGGACTTTTCAAAGCCAAGGCAACCAAGAAGATCTGAACCCACAGCTCGCTTGTCTCGTAGAGGGACGTGGCCGAGTGTTTATCTATCACGGCGGCTTTGTCGCGTTTGTGGAAGACGAGCAGACGTTTATTACTCGGATAGATTGAGCCTTGATCAGGGCACTGAAATCACTGACTTTCCATCACTGCGGTTATCTCAATGCCGGGTTGTATTGGGTTAACGCGTATTTGGACAACACCTTCTTAGCTCATCTGCCCAAAGCTATCAGGTCAGATGAGGAAAAGTATCTTGTAGCCTTAAACACTTGTATGGCGCTCACCCCCAAAGGTTATTGCTTACTCAACAGGAACTTACGCAAATCTCGCTCAGCACGCATAACAAACAGAATATAGACTTTGTCACTGTCCTGTTTATAGAAAACACGACATGGATTAACGACAACTTCACGATAACTTAAATGTTCTAATTCTGGCGGAATACGACCTGATTCAGGGAAAGTTTCTAGGCGTTCGACTTTAGAGAAAATCGTTTGTACTAACTGCTTTGCCGCTACGACATTTTCAAGTGCTATGTATTCAGCGATATCATTGAGGTCAGATAACGCTGGCTCAGTCCAGATTATTTCAGCCATTTTGACATTTTGTCCTTGGCTTCATCATGACTCACCACTTTGCCGTCAGCTAGTGCGCGCTCACCTCGCGCAATACCCTCCAGAATAGCCAAACGATTTTGCATAAACTCGTAATCATCAACATCAACTAAATACGCGGATGGCTTACCATGTTCAGTAATTAACACTGGTTCTTTTGTGTCGTGGAGATCTGCGAGGATCTTAGTTGCTTGACGCTTGAGTGATGTAACTAGTTCTACTTTCATGAGAGCTGCTCCAAAGGAATACAAAAGTGATACTATTCTATCACTTTGAGTATAGCAAGCTCCATGACGGCCACTTGAGTAACTTGTTAGCTGATTAACTTAAACGTTTGAGTCAATTTGCAACTGCGAACAGTCGACGATATGGAAACCAATTTCTTTGTCACGGAAATCATATCCAATCGACCGATAATATTGAGTGTCGTGGGTATTTCCTCTTTGCGACGACCTAGTAAGTTCTTATTTTTTCATGTAATCGAAGATCATTTACACCCGAACCAAAGTCGACATATTCTACATTTGAGCCATCTATAGATTTTATGACATTATCAACGGCAGATTTGGTCGTTTGCGCAGCTAGTAAAATCTTCGGGTCACCAATTAAGATCGAACCATCATTCAGGTTGCAACAGCATCCCTTAACGCAATAGCGTCTTTGTACAATGAAACAATTGTATTGGATAGTTGATAGCCACCGTCGTCGGCAAGAGGCGCAAAAAGCGCCTTGTTGTTCATAACGAAATCAACCAACAGCTCAATAGAACCTTCTTTAATTTCTACTTGATAGTCAATTTGTTCACGTATATGTCTATCCGCTTTAGACTTTCCTAAACTAACAGCTATGAGTTGATATAGAATGTTTCGATAATTTGAAATAAGTACATCGAGAGAGCGTAGGCTAAAACTACCTCCAGTAAATGCCAAGCCTTTGGCATATATTCTCAAATCCTCTTTCATAATACTCCTATCTCAATTATGTAGGTGTCAGCTAACGCTTTATAGACGGACTTTTTCAGCCTTTGAATTCCGTATATTTTTCTGCCATTTGTTATGAAACTCAACTGATATCAGCCTGTTGTGTGAATCGACGTGTAATTTTGGGGGCGAGCTACGGAAAATTTCGTAGTATAAGAGATCAAAATACGGATTAGATTGACTTGGCCTATTGGTGTGCTGATCAGATATTCTGTTCGCAGGTCCTGAGAAGGAGCGAGGCAACAATGAGCTACGAAAAATTTCACAGTTACAGCCCATGAATAATGTTCAGCAGGAGATGTCTAGTCGCAAGATAACAGACTACTCATTTCTTTCTATTCTCTGTTTTAGCAGTGATTGCATCTCCCGACGCTAAACCCGCGGCAACCTGACCAAGAATTCAACTAGTCTACTTTTGGTAACCTAGACTCGCCTTTCCCTTCATGTATCTGCTCCAATGCAAAAAATTAAAGTTATATTAAACATTGGGTTAATGTAATTTTTATCAACCTTCAGGGTGGTTACTAAAAGTTAACTAATTGCACTCGCAATGTAGGTAACCATAATAAACCGCAACACAGCGACATTATTGCTCGCTTTGTCATACAGCCAATTATTGAAGGGTTAATATCATGAGTCACGTTCTAATCATTAACGCACACGAGCCATCTCCATTTTCTGAAGGCAAACTCAATGCGGCTTTAGTAGAGAAAGCTCGCACCCAGTTAGAATCAAAGGGTCATGACGTTCGCGTTGTCACAATGCAAGATGACATCGTAGTGGATGAACAACTGGCGAACTTTGAGTGGGCAGACCGAGTAATACTCCAATCGCCTGTCAACTGGATGACGATTCCGTGGTCTTTCAAAAAATACATGGATGATGTCTTCACGGCGGGAATGGGCGGTGCGCTGTGTGCTTTTGATGGTAGAACGCCGGAAGAGCCAAAGAAAAATTATGGAACAGGCGGCACTCGTACCAATACAAAATACATGCTCTCTTTCACATTCAATGCACCAGAAGAGTCATTTAATGATGATACTGAGTACCTATTCCAAGGTCGTAGTGTCGATGATTTGATGTTCCACATGCACGCAAACTTCCGCTTCTTTGGTATGTCTGCACTGCCAACCTTTGCTTGCTACGACGTGATGAAAAACGCCGACATTGAGAACGATTTTGCTCGCTTTGAAGCGCACTTAGACGCACACTTTTGAGAAGATTGTTCTGAGCACAGTGCTTTAAGTAAGGGACCCATATGAATAATACAATTAAGCTCGACATTGTTAGTGATGTTGTCTGTCCGTGGTGCATCATCGGATACAACCATTTAACAGCGGCGATCAAACAACTCGGCATTGAAGATCGCATCGAGATCGAGTGGCAGCCTTTTGAGTTGAACCCGGATATGCCTGCTGACGGTGAAAACCTTCGAGATCACGTTGCTCGTAAATATGGCAGTACCGCAGAGGAAAGTCACAACGCGCGCCTTCGTATCGCCAGCATTGGCGCTGAACATGGCTTCAAGTTTAACTACTTTGATGACATGAAGATGGTAAATACGTTTGATGCACACCTTTTACTCGATTACGCCAAGAGCTTAGGCAAGCAGACTGAGCTAAAATTACGTTTATTTAGCGCATTTTTCAGTGAACAGAAAGATGTCTCTGACCGTGAGATTCTCAAGCAAGAGCTCATCACTGTAGGCCTAGATCCTGAAGAAGGGATGCGCTGGCTAGATGATGTTCAGCGACGTAACTCAATCCGCAGTACTGAGAAACAATGGCAAGAACTGGGCATATCGAGTGTGCCAACGGTGATTTTCAACAGAGAACATGCGGTGTCTGGTGCGCATCCAGTGGAAGGTTACAAACAGATCTTAACTGAGTTAATGGCTCAGACGAATCAAAGCTAGGTTACTAAAAGTATACTGGTTGCAACTGGTCTATTAGTATCTTATCGTTTTTTCTAGTTAGTAATGACTTCAATCCCAGGAGCCGAGATGACTTACTCACAAAAACTCAAAGCGGGTGACGCTTTTCCTACATTTGAGGCAACAAAGCTGGATGGAACCACAGTCAAGCTAGGCCAGCCTCAAGGTGATGCAACATGGCAAGCGGTGTTTGTCTATCGTGGTAAACATTGCCCACTTTGCACTAAGTATCTGAATGAAATTGAGACCTATAAACAAGCCTTTAGTGAGGCGGGCGTTGATATTCTGGCTGTCTCTGCTGACTCGAAGCAACAATTGGAGCAACACCTAGACAAGCTCGATATCAGTTTCCCAATCGCCTACGGTCTTACTGAGCAACAAATGAAGACATTAGGGCTTTACATATCGCTACCACGCTCCGAAGCTGAAACCGACCATAACTTTGCAGAGCCGGGGGTGTTTGTTGTCAATGAACACGGCAACCTACACGTGGTTGATCTATCCAATAACCCGTTTGTCAGGCCAGAACTTGGAGCACTGACTCGAGGTTTGGCATGGATTCGCAATCCAGACAACCACTACCCTATTCGTGGCACGCTAGACTACTGAGCCGCTAGGTTAGAGATACAACAAGGCAACCGTTTTGGTTGCCTTGTTACGTTATAGAGGGAAGCGATGAAGGTTACGCACGCTATTTCAGCGGAACATTCATTATTTGAGTTGCACATTGTTGCTTTCAGACCATTTTCTCAATTCATCAAGAATCGATAACGCACTGCGGCCAAACTCAGTAAGTTCGTAGCTGACTGCCAGGGGTTTTTCATTGAGCACACGACGTATTACCATGTTTTCACTTTCTAGCTCTTTTAGACGCTGATCGACCATCTTCTTGCTAGCGCCGCCCAACATTCTGGACAGATCATTAAACCTCACTGGGCCATCTTTGAGATGGTAGATGATGGAGCCTTTCCATTTGGAGCCCAAAATCCTCATACCTTTTTCGATCGCACAAGGTTCGGAACAGGCATCAACAACGCTCTTACGCCCTTTTGGGTCAACTTCAACTTTTGCTTTCATACAGCCCCGCGTCATTTATCAGCAATGATAATAAAAACGTCACTCATAGTGATAGAAGACCCACTTCGAATAGGTGTTCGAGTGGGCACCTAATTGCAAGTCTATTCCGGTATATATTAGTTACCTAGAGATTGAATGCAATCAGTATACTTTTAGTAACCTTGTGCATGACGAGCGGTAACCACTGACATGAAAGTTATTGGTATGAATGAAATCAACCCGAGAGATCATCGGTAAACTTGTACAGTTCCTCAAAGAAAGCTTGCGCCACGGGAGAAAGTGAATCAAGTGGCTGCTTCATCACGGCATAGAACTGGCTAGTTAGAAACCATTTTTCTGGTTGCAATGGAACTAAAGATTGGTCGTAATGGCCACGATCAATCAAGTGAGAAGGCAGAAAGCTCAAATGGGTGCCAGCCAGGGTGAGAAGCACGCTAGACTCTACATGCCAACCATCGTAGGGCTTAACTGAGGCATATTGCTCGACGTTGAGGAGTTCTAACATTTCGTCCTTGGCGTAGCCGCCCATATTGATACGACAGCCATCAAGGGAAAAATCTCGGTCCATGATTTTATCGGCTAGATCGCGGCGTGCGTAGAGGTAGCTTCGTTCATCAAACAATGGGTAACTATGCTTGAAGGCAGGCTTTTGATGTGTCCCCAGTACCACGACCATGATATCAATTTGGTTTTTGCCGAGTTTTTCGTTGAGTTGAGTGAAATCACCGACTTCAATGCTCACTTCGACGCTATCGCTGCGCTGATAAAATGACTCAACTGCTTTAGGTAGTGGGTTATTGGGGAGTGTAACAGTGTTGTCTAAGCAGCCAATACGGACGTGCCCCGAGAGTTCAGTTTTCACACCTCGTAATTTATAAGCAAAGTCAATAAGGGTAGATTTTATCTGATTTGCATATTTATAGACTTTCTCGCCCTCGTGAGTCAGTTCGAACCCCTTTCTTCCACGTTGGCATAGTGTTAAATCTAGACTCTTTTCTAATGCAATAAGCTGATTGCTTAGTACGGGTTGACTAAGTCCTGTACTTGCAACCGCTTGGTTGATGCCTCCTTGCTCAACAATTTCACAAAAAAGCTCTAATCTTCGTAGGTCACGCTTATCTAACTTATTGTTTGAACTCATTTTAATTAATACATTTGTTTTTTGTTATGTTTAAACTTTATTATATTCATTTAATAATAAAAAATACACCAGTATGATTTATTCAGGCTAATGGAATAACAATGCAAGGATGCAGCATGAGTAAAGAAACATACATAGAAGAAGAGACGACAGAGCCAGGCCAAAAAACTCAGACTCACAAGGCAATCGATGACTTCGAGTTAGAGCCAGTGCCAGAAAAAGCCAAGCGGTCTTGGTGGGTGATAAGCCTCATTTGGTTAGCGATTGGTATCGATATTTCTGGGCTTTTCTTGGGCTCTATCCTCAGTAGTGGTATTGGTTTTGAAGATGCCCTTATTGCAACCTTTGTCGGCTCTGGCCTGCTCGCGGTGATTGCGATGCTGTGCGCTAATATCGGCTTTCAATCTGGTGTGTCTACGCCTTTAGTGAGTAGCGCCGTTTTTGGTCGTAATGGTGGTAAGATTCTTGGGTTTATCAACGGTATCTCGCTGGTCGGTTGGTTTGCGTTCCAAGCAGACTTCTTTGCATTCATCCTCGTTGATGCTCTGGCAAACTATGAGATTGTGGTGTCTCATCTATCTGCGCTGATTGGTGGCAGTATTCTGATGATGGCGACGGCAATCTATGGTGTCCGTGCTCTGGGTAAGCTCAGTACTTACTCTGTGCCTCTCATGGTCACCCTCATTACTCTTGGCTTGTTCATGGCGGCGGATTACAAAGGTGGTAGCGCCCCTTCAATCACCGACCCCCTAACGATGGGGCAAGCAATCTCGTTTGTGATGTCCATCTGGATCCTAGCTGCCGTCGCCGCGCCAGATATTGCTCGTTACGCGAAGACCCGTAAAGATGCGATCTTAGGTGCAGGTATTGGTTTTCTCGTTGGCAACAGTGCCATCATCCTTATCGCTCTTATTTTGACTAAAATGACCGGTACTGATGACCTAGTTGAAGTCTTCTTTAGCCTAGGCTTGGGAATGGCTGCCATCATCGTGTTGGTATTCGCTCAATGGACGACCAACAGTAGCAACCTCACGTCTGGCGGCCTATGTATGTCGATGGTATTGCCAAATGTGCCACGTCCCATACTAGTGATTTTGATGACGGTCGCGGGTATCGCTATTGCCCAATTAGGCATGGTGGACAAGTTCACTGAGTTCTTGATGCTATTGAGTGTCACTATCGCACCCGCAGCGGGCGTTTATATCGCACAGTACTATGTGCTTGATTCGAACAAAATGAGCTTTGAGAACATTCAACAAGTGCCGGACTGGATGCTTAAAGGTTTGGCATCTTGGGTGTTTGGTACTGTATTTAGTGCTTGTACGGCCCCAGAGTTCTTTGACCTATTCTCGTTGACCAGCATTTCAGCACTGGATGGCATTGTTGCTTCAGGCGTGTTCTATCTTGCTCTGATGAAGTTATTCAAGCAGCAAAATCTTCCTAAGTGAATGGATATTAAGTAATAAGGAAAGTTGTAGTGATTATTACTGAACAGATGATTGACGATATCGCTCTGGGTGCCACCGTACTTGGCACCGGAGGTGGTGGTGACCCATACAGCGGCGCGTTGATGGCCAAGGTGGCGATTGCGAATGCAAAGCAACCTGTGCAATTAATCGCTTTGGATGACGTGCAGGACGATTGGATGACCGTTCCTTCGTCCATGATTGGAGCACCGACGGTGGCAGTTGAAAAGCTGAACTCTAAAGATCAAATGCTTATGGCGTATGAGGCGATGGAGAAGGCGCTTGAAACCGAAATAGCAGCGACATTCCCGATTGAAGTGGGCGGCTTCAACTCACTCATTCCTATCTTGGTGGCAGCACAAAAGAACATCCCTGTCATTGATTGTGATGCGATGGGACGCGCTTTCCCTGAAGCACAAATGGTCACGTTCTTTCTTGATGGCTTGCCATCGGCACCCAATACCTTAGCTGACGAGCGAGGCAACGTGGTCGCGCTCTATCCGGTTGATGGAATTTGGTCTGAAAAGTTTGCTCGCCCAATTACCGAGCAAATGGGCGGCTCTGCAGCCATGTGTGATTACCCAATGGAGGGGAAAACCCTCAAGCGCAGTGCTTTGCCAGCGACGCTGAGCAAAGCGATGAAAATTGGTGAATCAATACGCCAAGCCAATGAGCGCAACCAAAGCGGCACTCAAGCGGTGTTGGATATTGTCGGTGGTCATATCCTGATTAGCGGCAAGATCGTTGATATTCAGCGCCAAACCGATGGTGGCTTTGCCACGGGTGGGGTGGTGATCGAGAAACTTGCTCAGTTTGAAGACTCGGGGGTGGATTTAGTCTTTGTCCAGTTCCAGAATGAGCTTCTACTCGCCCATAAAGGACGCAGTAGGGCGGATATGTCACAAGAGAAATTGTTGGCATCAACTCCTGACCTTATCTCGATCCTTGACCATGAAACAGGCAAGCCCATCACTACGGAACAACTGCGATATGGTCAGCGCATCGACTTAATCGCTTACCCTTGTGATCCGAAGTGGCGCACAGCGAAAGGGATTGAAGTAGCAGGACCAAACTACTTTGGTTATACCGTGGATTATCAGCCTATCGAACAATTGAAATCGGCGCTTAGAGGGGAGTAATGGGATGATAAACAATAGATTAGATTACTGCCGTCTGGGTATTGATGTTGGCGGCACGAACACCGATGGTGTGCTGCTCGATGCCGATCTCAACGTGATTGCCAAGATCAAAACCGCCACCACTCATGATATTTCAACCGGGATTGATAATGCAATATCAAAGCTATTGGAGCAGGTGAACATTGATGGCTCGCATGTCAAGCATGCGATGCTTGGCACAACGCAATGCACCAATGCGATTGTTGAGAAAAAAGGACTCGACCGAGTGGGTATGATCCGCCTCTCTTTACCTAGTGGTGATAGCGTTCCGCCATTGTGTGGTTGGAGCCAATCATGGCAGAGATTACTTGGTGAACACTTCTATCAAACGCACGGTGGATATGAATACGATGGTCAACTCATCGCTGAGATACAAGAGCAGCAGATCCGCGATGTCTGCCGAAAGATGAAAGATCAGGTTGACTCGATTGCCATCTGTGGTGTGTTCTCTCCGGTGAATGGTGATCAAGAGTTGAGAGCTGCTGTGTGGGTGGCTGAAGAGCTTCCGGGTGTGAATATCTCACTGTCTCACAAGGTTGGAAGCTTAGGCTTACTCGAGCGTGAGAATGCAACAATCTTGAATGCAGCGCTTCAAGGCACAGCCAAGCGCTTTGTTGACGGATTTTGCAGTGCTCTAGTCAATCACGGTATTCAAACAACGCCTTACTTTGGTCAGAACGATGGCACACTAATGTCACAGCAGTTCGCATTGTTGTACCCAATCTTAACCGTCGCTTGTGGCCCAACCAACTCTATTCGTGGCGCGAGTCATCTTACTAAACTCAAAGATGCCATTGTGGTTGATGTGGGTGGTACAACATCCGATATTGGCGTGCTTACCCACGGATACCCTCGTGAGTCTAGTCTAGCCGTCGAAATCGGAGAAGTGCGTACCAACTTCCGAATGCCCGATATTCTGGCATTAGCGATTGGTGGCGGAACCAAGGTCGCCATTGATCAAGAACATATCGTTCTGGGACCTGAAAGTGTTGGCCACACCTTGACTTCCGCGGCGCGCAGCTTTGGCGGTGATAAGCTGACGTTAACGGATGTCGCGCTAAAGACAGGCAACATGCAGTGGCAAGCTGCTCATCCTTTGACAGATAACATCGGCATTACTCAGCAGCAAGCAAAGGCGGTTTACCAACAAATGGTGCTTGATGTGGAAGAGGGTATCGACAAGATGAAAACCTCTGCTGCCAGTGTGCCTGTGATTATGGTCGGGGGGGGCAGTGCGCTTTTCCCAGACCATCTCGAAGGGGTAAGCCAAGTGGTTCGTCCAGAACATTTTGAAGTTGCTAATGCGATTGGGGTTGCTCTTGGGGAGATTTCCGGGCAATTCGATAAAATAGTACCGATTGAACCCACTTTGCGTGAAGAAGTGTTGCTAACACTAGAAGAGCAGGCAAAGCAGTTAGCGATTGAAGCGGGTGCATGTGGGGAGAATGTCTCCATTATCGAGCGCAGTGAAATTCCACTGAGTTATCTGCAGGGCAATATGGTTCACGTAAAAATCAAAGCGGCTGGGCATATTAAGATGAACTAGTCAGGGCTCGATAGAACGGTCTCTAAATTATGATGCGACTTGCTCATACACGTAGCATCTCTCACTCATCGGGTTACTTTTTTAGGTTGCTGGCTACAAATAATAAATTTTCGTTATTATTTTTATAACTATCGATAATTTTTCATTTTGTTTGGTCGTCCTTATACTTCTCTCTATCGAAACAAAACACGCAACAAATAAATCAGTTTTTGGAGAAAGTTATGAAAATGAACCACGTTGGTATCATGGTGGGTGATATGGACAAAGCGGTCGAGTTCTACACGAAAGCACTCGGTCTTCGCATTGTGATGAACAACACCAAAGTGATCGAAGAGCGCGAATCTGCGATCGGTCGTATGTGTATTGCTGTCTTTGGTGAAGGCTTTAAAGGGTTTAACATTGCTCACTTAGTGACAACCGATGGGATCGGTGTTGAGCTGTTTGAAATGGTTGACCGTGAAGAGCGCCACAAGGTTGATTTCTCTCGCCTAGGTATCTTCCACTTCTGTCTTCAACTCCCTAAAGAGCAATTTGAACCAGCGATCAAGCGCGTAGAAGAGTTTGGCGGTAAAGTGCGCATGGATATTCACCGTTACCATCCTGAAGATGATTCTAAGCAAGCGCAAATGGTGTACCTAGAAGACCCGTTTGGTAACTTATTTGAGTTCTACTCGCACTCTTATGAAGACACTTACGCGTCTGATTACGAGTAATGCGTTGACTTGCTAAAGCGATGATGTTCGTACCCACTAGAGATTTGCTCTAGTGGGTATTTTTTTATCTATACGAGTTTGGTGCTGTCTGTATCGCTAGGGCTACCGCAGCTTGTATTGCGTGGGACAATAGGCCCGTAAAACGCGTGGATCTCGGCGTTGGAGGTGTTTGGTTGCCCGTCCGCTGACTCTTGCTCTCCAAAGCTTAAAACTGCGTGGTTTGAGGTGGAGACGCATCAACTGAATAACAGCGGATTCATTGAGACCAAATTGCCACTCAATGGCCTCAAACGGGGTTCGGTCTTCCCAAGCCATTTCGATGACTCGGGATTGCATTTCTTGAGATAGATTCATTAATCACTCGCAGAGGTTTTTTGACCTTTTACGCGTTGAGATGGACCTTGGTTCAAGTCTGGCGAGTGAAACGCTTTAACCTTTATGGCGTTTGGCGACTAAGGTAAATTTGTAGTCACTCGACTTAAAGTAGTTTCGGCTGTACTCAAACACGACATCACCAAGCAGGTAGCCTCGTGTGCGCTTTTCTATGATGGGGTCGGCTGGGTTTATGCCCAGTAGTTCGGCAATATCTTGCGGAGGTAAAACGGGAATGATCTCTTGTTCGCTGCGATCAATGACCAATCCTTTCTGCTTTTCAATATAGTCGTATTTTGACCCTTGCATCACTTGGTAGGTCAGATCAGGGAACATGGCGGTAGGCATCCAGGTCTCTTCGACGGTAATGGGGTTGTTGTCAAGAAAGCGAACGCGCTTGATATAAAAAATACGCTCTCCTTCTTTGATGTCGAGGTGTTCAGCCATCGTCAGCGATGCGGCTTGAATTTCAAAAGACAACACATCACTGTGAGTGACCCCATCTAAATGCGCCCACTTCTCTGCAAAGCTACTCTGTTGGTAGATGTCGTAGTTAACTTTGTTCTCTTTGACGTAGGTGCCACTGCCTTGAATGCTCTCCAGCTCTTCATTTTCGACCAGCAGTTTTAACGCTTGTCGAACCGTCACGCGGCTGACGGAAAAGGCTTCTCTCAGCTGTGCTTCAGTTGGAAGAGCTTGACCGACTTTGTACTCTCCCGAGCGGATCTTTTCTCGTATCGCATCTGCGATTTGTCGATACATTGGCAGTCTTGCCATGTGGACCTCGTTTGCTACTCACCCTTTGAGACAACACCTGCTGTACTGAGTCCCAAATACGCTATATTTTAGAGGTATCATACGAATTTAGTGCAATATGACAAGTGGTTGTTTGTAAGTTATTCCTTTGCTGATAATACAACATTAATACATATATTGACGCAAATGAGATCTCGATCATGGATCATTTGTATTTAAGATGTATTATTGGGCTCATTGTTGAACAGACAACAATACACGAATGAGACAATGGGACAAAAGTTATGAATTTGACATCTCTTACCAACCCATCGCTGATCAACCTACAAACGACGTTTAACAGTCGTGATGAAGCGATAAAAGCGCTTGCTGAACAACTAAACCAACAAGGCAAGCTGCATGATAAAGACGAGTTTCTCAAAGCGGTGTTTGTACGCGAGGAACAAGGCCCAACGGCGCTTGGCGAAGGCTTAGCTGTACCTCATGGCAAGACGGATGCGGTCAAAGAGGCGGCGTTTGCCGTCGCGACCTTAAAACAGGATCTCAAGTGGCAAGGATTAGATGAAGAAGAAGAGGTGAATCTGATCTTCCTTATCGCGATTCCTAATGCAGAAGCTGGGTCGACGCACATGCATTTGCTCACTGAGCTGACGACCACATTGGTCGATGATGACACACGTGAAGCGGTCCTTAATGCGACAACAGTAGAACAAATTCTCACGCTACTCAGTAACGAGCAAGAGACACCTAAAAAACAAGACAACTTAGATACAAATGCGCCGACAATTGTCTGCGTCACTGCCTGTCCTGCGGGCATCGCGCATACATACATGGCAGCAGAATACCTTGAGAAAACGGGTAAGAAGTTGGGCTATCACGTACATGTCGAGAAGCAAGGCGCAAATGGCATTGAAGATAGGCTCACCGCAGAGCAACTCAACAAAGCCACGGCTGTCGTGTTTGCTGCTGAAGTCGCCATTAAAGAAATCGAGCGTTTCAACGGTATTCCGCGTGTTGAAGTTCCCGTGGCAGAGCCTATCAAGCATTCTGAGCGTATTTTGCAACAGGCTGTCGAAGCAGGTAAAAAAGGTATCGGGGCTGAGCGCACTATCGCGACCGACGATAAACCAAAAAAACTACCACTGAAAACTGAGCTCAAACAAGCGCTGCTCTCTGGTATTTCTTACGCGGTACCTCTGATTGTGGCTGGCGGTACGGTCCTTGCTGTCGCTGTTCTTATCGCGCAAATTTTTGACTTGCAAGACTTATACGCCACCCAAGATTCTTGGCTTTGGATGTACCGCAAGTTGGGCGGTGGCCTACTAGGGACACTTATGGTGCCTGTTTTAGCGGCGTATACGGCTTACTCATTGGCGGATAAACCCGCTCTCGGTCCCGGTTTTGCAGCGGGTATTGCCGCGAACTTGATTGGCTCAGGCTTTCTGGGCGGCGTCGTTGGCGGTTTGATTGCAGGTTACGTGATGCGCTGGGTGAAAGAGAACATTCGTCTCAGCCCTTCATTTAAAGGCTTTTTGACCTTTTATCTCTACCCTGTCATCGGTACGCTCGTTGCGGGTTCTTTGATGTTGTTTGTGATTGGTAAGCCAGTCGCATGGTTAAACCAAGGGCTCACAGATTGGTTGAACGGTTTATCCGGTACTAATGCGTTGCTGCTTGGCGCGGTCATTGGTTGCTTTGTCTCCTTTGACTTGGGCGGGCCGGTCAACAAAGCCGCTTATGCATTCTGTCTAGGCGCGATGGCAAATGGTGTTTATGGCCCATACGCTATCTTTGGCTCGGTCAAAATGGTATCGGCGTTCACTGTTACAGCGTCTACGCTTCTTGCTCCTCGTCTATTTAAGGACTTTGAAATAGAAACGGGCAAATCCACTTGGCTGCTTGGCCTTGCTGGCATCACGGAAGGCGCCATTCCTATGGCGATCGAAGATCCTATCCGAGTGATTGGCTCCTTCTTACTGGGCTCAGTGGTGACAGGCGCGATGATTGGCGCGGCGGGGATCGGCCTCTCCACCCCAGGAGCGGGTATCTTCTCTCTCTTCTTACTTCATGATTCGGGATTAGGTGGCTTTACCGCCGCGGCTATCTGGTTGGGCGCAGCGCTCATTGGTACAGCCATCTCGACTATCACTCTACTTATGTGGCGAGCACATGCGGTAAAAAAGGGCAAATTTGAAGCCCAGGTCGCTCAGTAAGCCGCACTCTCTCTAAATAAAAATAATAACTCAGGGCACAGGATAACTGTGCCCTCATTTAGCACACCTATTCCCTTGGTATACAACGAATTCAACACTGCAATGCAGTTCGAAAGGTACACAAAATGACTACATCACGCGTTCATATTACTCCTCACATGCACTGGGATCGCGAGTGGTATTTCACCACCGAAGAGTCACGCATTCTTCTGATCAACAATATGGAAGAAATCATGCAACGTCTGGAGAGCGATCCCAAGTACAAGTATTACGTACTGGATGGCCAGACCGCCGTACTGGAAGACTACTTCGCGATCAAGCCGGAAAACAAACAGCGCGTTCAATCTCTTGTAGAAGCGGGCAAACTGATTATTGGTCCTTGGTATTCGCAAACCGACACGATGCAAGTATCGGGTGAATCGATCGTTCGTAACATGCTGTATGGCATGCGTGATTGTCTGGCGTTAGGGGAGCCAATGAAGATTGGCTACTTGCCCGATTCATTCTCCATGAGCTCACAACTGCCTATGATTTACAACGGCTTCGGAATTGACACCGCCATGTTCTGGCGTGGTTGTTCTGAGCGTCATGGGACCAACAAGACTGAGTTTGTATGGCAGTCTAACGACGGTTCTGAAGTTCTGGCACAAGTGCTGCCATTAGGTTACGCGATTGGTAAATACTTACCTCAAGATGAAGCAGGTTTGCGTGCGCGTCTTGATAAATACTTCCCGGTATTGGAAAAGCCATCAGTTACCAAAGATATTTTGTTACCCAATGGCCATGACCAGATGCCGATCCAAAAAGACATCTTTGAGGTGATGGACAAGCTGCGTGAGATCTACCCTGAGCGCGAATTTATGATGAGCCGCTTTGAGGAGGTGTTTGACCGCATTCGTGAGGAACGCGACAACCTAGATACCGTCAAGGGCGAGTTTAATGATGGAAAGTACATGCGTGTTCATCGCACCATTTCTTCGACGCGTATGGACATTAAACTGATCCACGCTCAGGTTGAGAACAAGATTGTGAACATTCTTGAGCCCTTAGCTTCTATCGCATGGACACTCGGTTTTGAGTATCACCACGGTCTGATTGAAAAGATGTGGAAAGAGAGCATGAAGAACCATGCACACGACTCGATCGGCTGCTGTTGTTCTGACAAGGTGCATGCGGAAATCCTCAACCGTTATATTCTCGCGGATGATATGGCGTCGAACCTCATCAACTTCTACAAGCGCAAAATCGTTGATCACATGCCTGAGCGCGAAGGGTGTGACAAGCTTGCGCTATTCAACTTGTCGCCCTATGAGCGCGATGAAGTGATCAACACCACGATTACGATTCGTGCCGATGCGTTTAACTTGTTTGATGACCAAGGCAAACCGGTTGAGTACTACATCCAAGATCAGCGTGTGATTGATCCTGGCAAGATTGACCGTCAAATCGTTCATTACGGCAACTACGATCCGTTCATCGAATATGACATTCAAATCAAACACGCCGTTCCTGCAATGGGTTACACGACATTGCATATTGAAGCCAACCAAACCGGCACACAAAAAGGTGTGGATACCCCAGATCAGGCGCAGGTGATGGAAAACGAGTTTTACCGCATCCAAGTCAACGCCAACGGAACACTGACTATTTTTGATAAAGAAACGCACATGACGTTTGATCAAGTGCTGCGCATTGAAGATGGTTCGGACGATGGTGATGAATACGATTATTCGCCGTCGCGCAAAGAGTGGTTGCTCTATTCTGATGAGTTTGATGCCAACACGTCGGTAAAACATGAAGGATTCCAGTCCGTTGCAACCATCGAAACTCGCATGGAGGTACCCGCAGATTTGACAGAACGAGAGGCTCGTAGCGGTCAAAATGGCTATGTGCATGTCCAGTGCCAAGTGGTGCTTGCGCAGGGCTCTCGCCGTATTGATGTGCGCATGCTGGTGGACAATCAAGCCGACGACCATCGAGTTCGCGTGTTGATTCCAACGCCATTTGTTTCAGAGCACGTTGTGGCTGACAACCAGTTTGGTTTGATTACTCGTCCAACGAATGACCCAGCGATGGCGGTGTGGGAGCAAGAAGGTTGGAAGGAAGCGCCTGTTCCTGTCTATCAATTGATGAACTTCGCTGCCGTGGAAAATCAGGCGGGCGGTATGGCCATCATGACTAACGGTTTGCGCGAGTTTGAAGTGATCGCAAGCCAAGGTGACGATCAGCGTGACACTTTCGCGCTCACCTTGCTTCGTGGTGTGGGTGTATTGGGTAAAGAAGAACTGTTGCTGCGTCCTGGTCGTCCATCAGGCATTAAAATTCCTACGCCAGACTCCCAAACCCGTGGACCGTTGGAGTGCCATTTCGCGCTGTATGGATTTGCGGGCAATCACATTGACGCCAACATCATGGCGCATGCACGCGATAACGTCACACCGATTGAGTGCTACAACAAGATTCCTTACAACGCAATGAAGTTGAATGTGGGTGAGCAAGACAAGCCGTTAACTTACTCACTACTGAGCAAGTCTCAACAAGGTGCGGTGCTCAGTGTGTTGAAAAAAGCGGAAGACGAGGATGCCTTAATTCTGCGTGTCTATAACCCAGCAGAGAGCGGTGAGATAGAAGACTGCGTGTCATTCACGCGTCCAGTCCGCTCATGGCGTGAAACAGGCTTGGATGAGCAAGTGAAAGAGAGCGAAGTCGAAATGCAATCATTCGCAACGCTTAAAGCCTGCCAAGCCAAATCGTTCCAAGTGAAATTTTAACTCCGTCGTGAACCCAATGAGCCTGCGTTCTCGCAGGCTCTTGTTAAGCTGTTGTGAGAAGCATCATGTCGATTTTTAAACTAGAAAACGTCATTCAAAACTACGCTTGGGGAAGTAAACATGCCATCTCCAAGTTGTTTGGTATTCAGAACCCTAACGATGAGCCGCAAGCGGAAATTTGGATGGGTGCGCACCCAAATGGCTGTTCTAAAATTGCCGCTACGGGAGAGTTGCTGTCAGAGGTGATCGCGAAAGACAGCAAAGGCATGTTTGGAGATTATACGGCTGCTCGTTTTGGTGAGTTGCCCTATCTGTTTAAGGTACTGGCGGCAGAAACGCCGTTGTCGATACAGGTCCACCCGAGCAAAGAGAGAGCACAACAGGGCTTTGAGAGAGAAAACGCCTTGGGTATTGCCCTAGATGCGCCAAACCGTAACTACAAAGATCCGAATCACAAGCCGGAGTTGGTGTATGCGTTAACCTTCTACAAAGCCATGAATGGTTTTCGTCCTATCGCAGAGATCATCGCGCTGTTTAATGAAGCCAACATAGCGTCACTAAGCCAAGAATTGGCGCAGCTTAAGCAGCAACCCAATAGCGATTCGCTCAAGTGCTTTTTTAGCGCGATTATGTCACTCGAGGGCGCTGCGAAGCAGTTTGCTCTTGAAGAGCTGTATGCCGCGATTGAGCGCCCTGCAAAAACCGCTATGTCACGTGAAGCATTTCAGTACGTTGCGGATTTTAAACAACACTATAAAGATGACATTGGCTTGTTCTCACCCTTGTTGTTGAACACGGTTGAGTTGGCGCCTGGAGAGGCGATGTTCTTACATGCGGAAACACCTCACGCCTATGTACAAGGGACAGGGCTGGAGATCATGGCAAACTCTGATAACGTTCTACGCGCGGGGCTGACGCCGAAATACATTGATGTTCCAGAGCTGATAGATAACACGCGTTTTGAGCCTATTGAACCTCGCCACATTAAGCTGGAGCCCGTGCTTAAAGAGGGTAAGTTGAGTTATCCGATTCCTGTCGATGATTTCGGTTTTGATGTTCTGTCTGCGACGGATGAAGTGAAATCCATCTACCTGCGCAGCGCAGAAATTTTGTTTTGCGTTGAGGGTGAAGCGGTCATCAGTGCCAATGATGAACACGTCACTCTGCGTCCAGGAGAGTCGGTGTTTGTCAGCCATAATTCTAACGTTTACCAATATCAAGGGAACGGTATCTTGGCTCGTGCTTACAACTAGTGCCCCCCGGACGGTTGTCAGTAATAAAGGTACCAGAGCCTAAACGGGTAGGTTCTATTTAGGCTCAGTATTGGTTTGATGGTCGCTCACAACTCTGTCGAACGCAGTTTGACCATGCCGCCGCAAGGCGGTTTTTTTACGTGTTGGATTCCGGTCATTCTCCGCGTTCAAAGCAGCGCTTTTATCTCTTCCAACTTGGCAACAATCGCATTCTTGTCCAAGGGCTGGGCGACTTTCATCGCGCTACTCTCTCGTTGGAGGAGGGTAACAGGTACGGTGATCTGGGCACGCTGGTGAGGGCCTCTGTTGTCACTCTCAATCGCGATCTTGACCGCTTGTTGACCAATGGTGAAAAAGTCTTGCTCGACAGTGGTGAGGGCAGGGGTGAAATAGGCGCTGTCCTGTTGACCATCAAAGCCCACCACCGAAACGTTATCGGGTACACGAATACCATGTTCATTGAGGGCGCAGAGAACGCCCAGCGCCATTTGGTCACTGGCCACTAAGACCGCATCGAATGAGAGACGCCTTGCAAGGGCGGTTTTGATGGCCAAATAGCCGCTCTCAGCCTGCCAGTTCCCAGTTTCACACAGCACTACTTGCGCTTGATGGTTTGAGAGGGTCTCTTGCCAGCCTTGTAAGCGTAGGGATGACGCCGTGGACTCTTGTGGACCTGAGATCAGCACAAAACGCTCGCGACCACAGTGAATCAAATGCTGGGCCGCAAGACTTGCACCCTCATAGTGAGCGGCGCACACCGAGTGGGCTGGCGTATCGGGCGGAACGTCGATAAAGACTAAGCGAAGCTGCGAGAACTTCTCGACCAAGTGCACCGCTTGGCCACTATCTAATGGGGCATTGATAATGATGGCGTCCACTTGCTGCGCCATCAGCTCACGAATGGCGCTTTTCATCGCGTCCATGTCTGTCTGGCTGACCACAGAGAGTGCGGTGCCATAACCCAACTGTTGCGCTTGTTGGCGAATGCCACTGTCAATCAGCGCCACGCCATGCAACGAGAGATCCAATGACACCACGCCCACCATATGACTTTTCGCTCGGCTGAGCATTTGAGCGCCCTTGTTGGGCACGTAGCCCAACGCCTTGATCGCTGCGTTGACTTTATCGCGTGTGGCAGGGGAGACACTGTCAGCACCATTGGTGACACGTGAGACAGTCTGCGTTGATACACCGGCCAATTTTGCGACATCTTTAAAGGTGACGGACATAAAAACACCACTCCAATATCACGAACTTAATGTGATCATAACACGACACTTTTGTTTTCGGAAACAAATTGAAGTGGTGCACAGTCTTGTCAGTATGATGTTAATATTGATCACATTTACAGGCTGGTTTTGTCGTGTCGCGAGTGAAAGTTAGCACAATGAACCTATTCATTATGTTTGCGAAAACATCAAGAGGGTGTATGAGCCAATTTATTCATTTATCAAGTCAACAACACAGTGTGATCATTAAAGTGGATCGCGTTCCTGAGATTCTTCATTGGGGAGCGAAGATTGCTCAAATCGATGAGGATTTACTGCTCTCTACCGAGCGACCAATATCTCAAGCTCGACTGGATGTCGATGTGCCTTTGTCCTTGTGTCCTGAACTCGGTAGTGGGCATTTTAATGCACCGGGTATAGAAGGGCATCGTGATGGAGAAGACTGGGCACCGGTTTTCCAGGTGACGGGAGTCTCTCACAACGATCACAGCGCAACATTTGAGCTCAGTGATGATGTCGCAGGGCTCGCGCTCACGATTGAGTTACGACTAGATCCTGTCAGCGATGTGCTGCAAAAACGTGTTGCGGTGAAAAATGTGGGTGCATCAACCTATTACCTTGGCAAGCTCTCGTCGACCCTACCCTTGCCGAATCACGCGAATGAACTGATGACCTTCCACGGCCGTTGGTGTCATGAGTTCCAAACTCAGCGTCAGCGCTTTGAACATGGTGGCTTTATGCAAGAGAATCGCCGTGGACGTACCTCTCACGAGAATTTCCCAGGCTTGTTTGTCGGAACCAATGGCTTTAGTGAGCAGCAAGGTCAGGTGTGGGGTGTTCACCTTGGTTGGAGTGGCAACCATCAAATGCGCGCTGATGTGCGAAGTGACGGACGCCGTTTTGTTCAAGCGGGTGAGTTGCTGCTCTCTGGTGAAATGCGCTTATCGCCCGGCGACGTTTACCAATCACCTTGGCTCTATGGCGTGTACAGCCAAACCGGTCTCAACGGTATTTCTGAGCGCTTCCATCAGTTCGTGCGCTCTCATATTGTGCGTTTCCCTCAAACCAAGCCTCGTCCAGTGCATCTGAATACGTGGGAGGGCATCTATTTTGACCACAAGCCGGAGTACATCATGCAGATGGCCAGCGAAGCGGCAGAAATGGGCGTGGAGCGATTCATTATTGATGATGGTTGGTTTGTGGGCCGCGACGGTGAGCGAAGCGCCCTCGGAGACTGGTATCTGGATGAAAACAAATACCCCGATGGGCTCGAGCCAGTGATTGCACACGTTAATGATAAGGGCATGGAGTTTGGTTTGTGGGTGGAGCCTGAAATGGTGAGCCAAGATTCCAATCTCTACCGCGCACACCCTGATTGGGTGCTGGGCTTACAAGGCTATCATCAGCCGTCAGGTCGCTGGCAGTATGTGCTAGATCTGCAAAATCCGCTCTGCTTTGAGTACCTCTATGACAGGCTTAACGATCTGTTAAGCCGCTACAACATCACCTATCTTAAGTGGGATATGAACCGTGAATTGGTTCAACCTGGCCATCAAGGCAAACCGGCGGTGCATGGTCAAACCAAGGCGCTTTATCGCTTGGTGTATAAGTTACTTGAGTCACATCCAACAGTGGAGATTGAGTCTTGTTCATCGGGCGGTGGACGTATTGATTTTGAGGTCTTAAAACGAACCCATCGTTTCTGGGCGTCAGACTGCAACGATGCGTTGGAGCGTCAAACCATTCAGCGTGGCATGAGCTACTTTTTCCCACCGGAGGTGATGGGGGCGCACATTGGCCCCGCTGAGTGTCACTCAACCAACCGTCGTCACAGCATCAACATGCGTGGTGTGACTGCTTTGGGTGGACATATGGGGGTTGAACTTGATCCCGTGTCGGTCAGCAAAGAAGAAAAAGCCGCCTTTGCGCACTATATCGCCTTGCATAAACGCTATCGCCATTTGTTGCATCACGGCCGCTCATTTCGCATCGACCCTGCTGATGATCGCCAGCACATCTATGGCGTGGAAAACGGCGAAGAAATGCTGCTGACGGTGTGTCAATTGGCGATGCCGAATCACGCGCTACCTTCGCCGCTGCGTGTCAGCTGTGTGGATGAACACGCGCGTTATGAAGTGACGATCGTCGAAATGCCGCAAACCAGCTTCCAACTGATGAAACAAAGACCGAAATGGTTGGATAAGACGCTGAAATTAAGCGGCGACAACCTCAAAGAAATTGGTGTGACTTTACCCATTTTAGACCCGGAATCGGCGTTGATTGTCCATCTGAAAAAGACCCATTAACGTCACAAGTTTACCATCACGCTAGGCTTTGCCTGCTGAGCTTCTAAGCAGACCCCCGGCACGGTTTAGCGTGATCCCCTACATAACGAAAAAGCGATCCCCAAGCGCTAATTAGAATATTTCAATAATGAAGGAAACAAGATGTCTATAACCGTACTGCTGTCGTTTTTGCTGTTTACGGGCTTTGTGGTGGTATTTACCTACAACAAAGTGCGTAACGATAAGAACAATTCTGAAGAAGGTTTCTTCCTCGGTGGACGAAGCCTGACCGGTGGGTTGATTGCTAGCTCACTGATTTTGACTAACCTCAGCGCCACCAGTTTTGTCGGCATGAGTGCCCAATCCTATACCCACAATATGAGTGTGATGGGGTGGGAAGTCGCGTCCGGTGTCACCTTGGTGATCATCGCGCTACTGCTGGTCCCGCGATACCTTAAACAAGGTATTACCACCATTCCGGACTTTCTCGAAAGCCGCTATGACATGTCGGTGAAAAAGTTCGTTACCTTACTCTTCCTCTGCCAATATGTGATTAACATTCTCCCGACCACCTTGTACGCTGGCGCAGTGGTATTGGGTGAGATCTTTGATGTGCAAGGTTTGCTTGGTATTTCTGAGTTTGGCTCGATTGCGTTGATCTCCGCGACCATAGGTGTACTCGGATTTTTCTATGCTATTTATGGTGGCCTGAAAGCGGTGGTGATCGCTGATACTATCAATGGTGTTGGGCTGATTATTGGGGGATTGATGATCCCAGTGTTTGGCTTAATGGTGCTTGGTGGTGGCAGCTTTGCCGAAGGGTTGGATATTCTACTAACGGCGGCGCCAGAGAAGCTGCAATCGGTCGGTACCGAAAGCGATCCACTGCCGTTCTCAACCCTATTTACGGGTTTGTTGCTGGTGAACCTTTACTACTGGGGAACGGATCAATCGATCATTCAACGTGCATTGGGCGCAAAAAACCTCAAAGAAGGTCAAAAAGGTGTGATTTTGGCCGGTGCGATTAAGGTCATTTCGCCGCTGTTTTTGATCATTCCCGGTATCATTGCGTTTCACATGTTTGGCGCCGATGCAGGCAATCCAGACTCAATGTACACGCGCCTTGTCAATGAAGTGTTGCCTAAGCCATTGGTGGGGTTCTTTGTTGCGGTCATGTTTGGTGCGATATTGAGTACCTTCAACGGGGTACTCAACAGCTCAACCACGCTTTTTGCACTTAACGTTTATAAACCTTTGTTTGGCAGAGATAAAAGCGACGAGGAGCTGGTGGGCAAAGGACGTGTGTTTGGTGTGTTGATTGCTATCGTCTCGGTTTGCATCGCGCCATTTATCATGTACGCACCGGAAGGTTTGTTCCAATACTTGCAGATGGTTGCGGGCTTCTTTAGTGTGCCGATCTTTACTATCGTATTTGTCGGTTACATCTCTAAACGTGTGCCTGCACTGGCGGCGAAAGTGGCATTGGTGGTGTTTGTGTCATCCTACGCGGCCATGCAGTTGGTGTTCGATACGCCGATTCACTTCCTGCACCAACTGGCCATTCTATTTGTTGTTTGTACGGCGTTGATGTTCATCATTGGCCGTATTGCTCCTCGTGACACCGAGTACGAGATGCCTATCAACGAGTCAATGGACGTGACACCGTGGGCATTTCGCTTTGAAGCGTCAGCGATCATCTTATACATGGTGTTGGGTGCGTATGTGATGTTCTCGAATGTAGGTTTTGTCTCCAATGACCCGACGGTAATGCAGGTGTACGGTGTCTGTGGTTTGGTGATGTTGGTCGGTATCGCTTTGAGAGTCGCCAAGCGCCGTAAATCGACGTTGCTAACCACTCAAACAGAGTAACCGCCTCGTGACTGTTAACAAATAATAAAATCCCCCGCTTATCAATGGATAGGCGGGGGATGTTTATCATCTGAATTTGCCTGCTTGTTGGGCGAGACTTAAGCGATTTTCGTCATCTTATCGACGGAGAAACGCTCCACCATGCCCTCAACTTCGGCGCCGTAGGCTTGAAAGTGCGCGCTGGCGGCGTGCGCTTGCAGTGCTTGCTCGGATTGCCAGATTTCATACACAACGAAATGGGCAGGATTGTCGTTGTTTTTGTGCAAATCGTAGCAAATACACCCTACTTCTTTGCGAGTTTGCGTCACTAACTTGGTCAGAGCGCCTTCTACCTGTTCAATATCGTTCGTTTTGGCGATCACATTGGCGACGAGAGTAACGGGTTGTTCAGTCATTTTGATGCCTTACAACGTGGTGATTACATCGTCTAGCGCCAAGCGCGCTTTAGGCAAGCCGTGGTTATAGTCTTCACCGTCTAGGTGGTAACCCATCGCAAGTGCGACTTCTACCACGTGACCGTCGAGCTCTTGTTTAAACTCTTCACCAATCAATGCCGGGTCCACTCCTTCCATTGGCGTAGAATCAATGCCAAGGCGAGCTAAGGTGTGAAGAATATTGCCCAGGGCTAGGTAGACTTGGGCTTTGGTCCAGTGACCATTGAAGCCGGTCTCATCGGTGTTCATGTCAGCAAACGCATAGGCACCCATAAACGCATCGTACATGTCAGCAGGTAGGTGGCCCGAGGTAACTTCAGCGTCAACACGTTTGGCGAACTTCTCCTTGGTGAACTTAGGATCGTAAGCAAACAAGATGGTGTGTGAGGCCGCGGTCGCATGCGGTTGGTTGAATTGGTGCATGTTCGCGAACGTATTATGAAAACGCTGCTTCGCTTCGTCAGACTCAACAATGATGAACTTCCAAGGTTGAGAGTTGATTGACGAGGCCGATAAACGCAATGCTTCTTTGATCACCGCCATATCTTCTGCCGAGATACGTTTGCTCGGGTCGTATTTTTTCGCGGTGTAACGAGAGTTCAAATCTTGAATGATTGGGTGAGTCATGTTGGCTCCTAAATTGTCTATGTTGTACTGATGACTAGGGCTGATGTTCACAATGGTCAACCACCACTTGGCCCGCTTATCAAAAGGTTTTCTGCGCTGCGTTGAGGCAGCGAAGCGATGGCGTTACTATAAGCGCGGTCTATGAATGGAAAAAGTGTCATCCTGTCCAATCACTTTGGACGCAATCGTCCATAATCTTTCTAGGACACTGAAAAAATAAGGAAAAATGACTGATGTCTATCAAAGGGTTCCACCATGTCGCCATTATCTGCTCTGACTATTCGACGTCGAAAGCGTTCTACACTCAGGTGTTAGGATTTGAAGTGATCGCGGAAAACTATCGAGCGGAAAGAGCCTCCTACAAACTGGATTTGGCTTTGCCTGGTGGTGGTCAAATTGAGCTCTTTTCCTTTCCATCACCGCCTGAAAGACCAACCCGACCTGAAGCGCGAGGATTGCGTCATTTAGCCTTTGTGGTGGATGACGTTGAGGCGTACGGGCAATATTTAACAGAGCAAGGGGTAGAGGTGGAACCCATCCGAGTGGATGAGTTCACAGGTAGAGCCTTCACATTCTTTCAAGATCCCGATGGTTTACCGCTGGAAATCTATCAAGCTTAGTGGTGCTCATCGAGGAGCAGGGCATCAAAGCGTGGGTTGCCATGTAGCCCCTCCAAATCCGGCTCCGTATTGATCAATTCTCGAATCGAAGGACTTGATTCAATCGCTAATTCCAAATCCAGAATTGCCTGCTCTTCAATCCCCAAACGAGAGTAGGCACAAGCACGCTGATAGAGTGCAGGGCCATTATTGTTGTCGAGGTTAAGGACACGATTACACAGACTCAACGCCCAGTGGTACTCGCGAATTTCCATCGCTGCATCCGCCTTGTAGGTCAGCGCTTCAAGATCGCCCGGTCGCATGGTCAAGATCTCATCATACACATCAATTCGCTGCTCGGCGGTCGGCATACTTTGCGCTCTTAGCCATAAGTTGTGGATTTCATTGATCTTCTCAATCTCTTTGTTGTTTTCACTGATCACGCGCGTCTTACGTTTTAGATCGCGTTCCAGTGCACTGAATTTCTTCTCGTACTCTTTGGCAATCGCATCGAGTCGCTTGTCGGCCATGTCTTTGGTGTTGTGCTTGAACTCTCGCAGAGATTGCCAACCAACAAAGGCAATCAACGACGCGACACCGGCGATGATGTAGAAAAAGTAGGTCACGGTGACGTTGGCGTAGTTGAGGGATTTGTCGGCCACTTCGAGCTCTCGGTCGGTAATTTGAACCACCAAGCGGCGCTCTAAATCTTGTTGGTCTTGGCGCAGAGCTTTGAGCTCATCGAGGATATAGCGCTCCATTAGCGGGCGATCGAGCATCTCGGAGTCGGAGTATTTTTCTTGCTCCGCGAGGGTAGGGAAACTCAGTGAGAGGAGCATGAGAAAACTAATTAGGGTTCGAATCATCGGGGGTTCCAATCGAGTCACTTAAGATAAATATAAGCTTAGTTAATCATAGACGCGCGCGACATGATACTCCGAATGAAATAATTTAGTGCACTAACCATTGTTAAACTTTATGTGCAATTTGGATTTATGTGATTTTAATCACAAAAATGCGGTTGATTCGGCGCCAGATTTGATTTTTGGTGCCCGATTTTGCTCATAATAATGGCGAATTTAATTAGAGTTCAAAGGAAATGTATCTGCACATGATTACGTCAGCGCCCTGGGTTATGTATCCGGAAATTACACAACCCCAACGCCCAACGTGGCGGTTTAGAGAGCCGAGTGATACCGATGGCGACCAGATTTTCCAACTCATCAAAGATTGTCCGCCACTGGATGTTAACTCTTCGTACTGTAACTTTCTTCAGTCTACCCACTTTGCGGACACCTGCATTTTGGTTGAGATTGATGATGAGGTGGCTGGATTTATCTCTGCCTACCGCAAGCCACAACAGCCAGATGTGCTGTTTGTTTGGCAAGTGGCGGTATCGAGCGATCACCGAGGTAAAGGCATCGCTTCGAAAATGTTAGACCGCCTGCTCGCTCGCGACACCTTGTCCGACATCAACGCGATAGAAACGACGATAACAAAGAACAATACGGCGTCGTGGATGTTGTTCGAAAAGCTGGACAAACGTCATGGCAAGCGCGGTGAGATTTCGGTTTTCTTGGACCAAAACACCCATTTTAAAGGGGAGCACGATACTGAGTATTTGTATCGCATCCCACTTTCTCGTGCTCACGCACACTCGTCCCAATAAATAATTGAGGAACCCAAACGGTCTTATTATGGATATTTTTAATAAGCAAGAATCAAAAGTACGTTCATATTCAAACAACTTTCCGGTGGTATTCACCAAAGCCAAAGGTTGCTGGCTAGAAACTGAAGGGGGCGAGCGCTATCTCGATTTCTTAGCCGGTGCGGGCTCATTGAACTATGGCCACAACAACCCGGTACTAAAAATGGCCTTGTTGGAGTACATCGAATCTGATGGCATCACGCATGGTTTAGACATGCACTCCACCGCCAAAGCGGCGTTTCTTGACGCGTTTAATCGCATCATCCTTGCGCCGCGTGAACTCAACTACAAACTGCAGTTTACTGGCCCAACGGGCACAAACGCGGTAGAAGCCGCGCTCAAATTGGCGCGTAAAGTGACAGGACGTAGCTCGATTGTCGCCTTTACCAACGGTTTCCACGGCTGTACTGCTGGCGCACTGGCTGCAACGGGTAACCAGCATCATCGCCAAGAAATGGGCCAAATGCAGAGCCAAGTGACGCGTATTCCGTTTGATGGTTATGCCGATATTGATGGCTTAAAACTGTTTGAAACCATGCTGCAAGATAACTCAAGCGGTATGGACAAACCTGCTGCTGTACTGCTTGAAACCGTACAGGGTGAAGGGGGGTTGAATGTGGCCTCTAACGCTTGGCTGCAAAAGCTCGACGCACTGTGTAAAGCCAACGGCATTCTCTTGATTGTTGATGATATTCAAGCGGGCTGTGGCCGCACGGGCACCTTCTTTAGTTTCGAACCTGCAGGGATCACCCCAGATATCGTGACGCTCTCGAAGTCGATTGGTGGTTACGGCTTACCGATGGCCGTCGTGTTGCTGCGTCCGGAACTGGATATTTGGAAGCCTGGTGAGCACAACGGTACGTTTAGAGGTAACAACCATGCCTTCGTCACCGCAGCGAAAGCGCTTGAGACCTACTGGGCCGATCCACAGTTTGAAGCCCACGTGAAAAACTGCGCCGACAAAGTGACGCAAGTGACTACTCGCAGCTTGAAGCGTCACCCTAACTTGTTTGAGCAAGTGAAAGGTCGCGGCATGATGCAGGGTATTGAGTGTGTCAACGGCGACATTGCCAGCGAGATTGCTAAGCACTGTTTTGAGCTCGGCATGGTGATCGAGACAGCAGGACCTGACGATGAAGTGGTGAAGTTTTTCTGCCCACTGACCATCACAGAAGAAGAATTAGAACAAGGTCTGCGCATCTTTGAAGAGGCGGTTCAACGGGTCGCGGTTAAGCAGTTTAAGCAAGCGTCTTAAGCTCAAAACAACGTCGTACCGACCCCATTCGGTTGGCAGAAAAAGAAAATGAAAAGGAACAGAGAATGATAGTCAGAACCTTAGATGAATGTCGTGATAGTGAACGTCGTATCGCGACGGATAATTGGGAAAGCGTGCGTATGTTGCTCAAAGACGACAACATGGGTTTTTCTTTCCACATCACGACGATTTACGAAGACAGCGAAACGCACATTCACTACAAAAACCACTTGGAGTCTGTCTACTGCATGAGCGGTAAAGGTGAAATTGAAGTCGTCGGTGGTAAGACATACCACATTGAGCCGGGCACATTGTACATCCTCGATAAGCACGATGAGCATTATCTGCGCGCCTACAAAGGGGCCGACATGGTGATGGCCTGTGTCTTCAACCCGCCACTGACAGGCGCAGAAGTGCATGATGAAAAAGGGGTCTATCCCATCGCAGATTAGGGGCAATGAGCAGGAACAACGCACCTAATCCTAACCATTAAATCGAACGAAAGGCGATATTATGACTTATACCGTAGAGAAAATCGGCGGTACCTCAATGACGGCATTTGATGCCGTGCTAGAAAACATAATCCTGCGTCCCAACCGGGACAACCTCTATAATCGAGTGTTTGTGGTGTCCGCGTATGGCGGCATCACGGATGCGCTGCTGGAGTGTAAAAAGACCAGCAAACCTGGGGTGTATCAGCTGATCGCGAAACGCGATGACAGCTGGAGCGATGCATTGGCAGAGGTTGAGCAGCGCATGCTGCTGACCAACGAGCACATGTTTGCCGACCCCATGAACCGGATGCGCGCGGACAAGTTCATTCGCTCGCGTATTTCTGAGGCGCGCAACTGCATCTCAAATATTCTGGAAACGTGCCAATACGGCCAGTTCACTTTGCGCCACTACTTGCCTCAAGTACGTGAATTTTTGGCGTCAATAGGTGAAGCGCACAGTGCATTTAACACGGCGTTAAAACTGAAAAATATGGGCATTGAAGCGCGTTTTGTTGACCTCTCAGGCTGGAGCTCTGACAAAGTCGAGAGCTTAGATGAGAATATCCTCAACGCCTTTAAAGAGATTGATGTCAGCCAAGAGCTCCCCATCGTCACGGGTTATGCGTCATGTAAAGACGGCCTGATGTCGACTTTTGATCGTGGCTACAGCGAGATGACGTTTAGCCGCATCGCCACACTGACCAATGCGGATCTCGCCATTATCCACAAAGAGTATCACCTTAGCTCGGCGGACCCTCGCGTCGTTGGCCCTGAGAAAGTATTGCCAATTGGCCACACTAACTATGACGTGGCGGATCAGTTGGCAAGTCTCGGGATGGAAGCCATTCACCCGAATGCTGCGGCAGGGCTGCGTGAAAGCGGCATTGAGCTGCAAATCAAGAACACGTTTGAGCCTGAGCATCGTGGTACTCTGATTTCCAACCAGTTCCAGCCGACGGCGGACAAAGTGGAAATTATCGCCGGTAAGCAGAAGGTCTTTGCGCTGCATCTCTTTGACCAATCCATGGTCGGCGAAGCGGACAACTTCAGCTACGAGCTGATGGAGATCATCTCGGATGCCCATGTCAGCTTGATTGGTAAAGAGATGAACGCCAACTCTATTACCTATTATTTGGGCGGTAACAGCGATAGCCTGAACAAGGTGTTGTACAAAGCGGAAAAACGCTATCCGAATTCAGAAATCAAAGGCCGAATGGTGGCGCTGATTTCGGTGATTGGTTCGCAAATCGATACCAACAAAGCGTTAGCGAAAGGAGTGAGCGCCCTCATGAACGCTGACATTACGCCTTACGCTTTGCACTCGTCGATGCGTAACGTCAACGTGCAGTTTGTCGTCAGTGATAAGGAGTACAAAGCGGCGATTTGTGCCTTGCACGAAGAGTTTTTCGACAACCAGCTACAAGGTATGGCTCCCCGCGACACGAAAGTGGCGTAATCTAAGTCTCACCTTCCCCTATCGAGCAGGCATCGCCTGCTCTTTTTTTGTATCTTAACCCTCTCTTAACCCCGCCTTGTTTACTCTTACCGTTATCAGATGGGAGAGATGTAAGCATGACCTTTCGAACAACCTTAATCAGCCTTGTCGTGGCGAGCCTTCTGGGCTGCAGCTCAGGCAATCGCACCGATTACGTAGACCAAGCGCAAATCAGCAATGAGCTGGCCATTGAACAGCTAGTCAGCAAGTTGGTGGATGAACAGTCACCAAGTGATGAGCCTTTGCAGGCGATCACCGATTTGGTGAACATTCCAGCGCTAGCGCCCTATTTAGCGGCGGCCATGGAGAATAATCCCAGCCTTCAACAAAGTATTGTTGCCCTGAAAATGGCGTATGCGCAGCACGGTATCACCGCGGCGGACCAATGGCCGACACTGAGTGCTGGGTTGTCTGGTGAGCAAACAGAAGGCAGCGATGAGAGCTACACGGGTGAGCTTAATGTCAGTTGGGAGCTGGATATCTGGCGTCAATTGGCGGATAGCAGCGCCGCCGCGCAGAGAGACATCGCCGCCACACAGGCGAGCTTGCAGGCGGCAAAAGATCTGCTTGCGGCCAACGTGATGCGGGGCTGGCTTGAAATCAGCGTCAATAAACAACTGTTGGATATAGAGCAGCGACGCTTGGACATTCTCGAAAACAACGAAGTGCTGGTGCTAGAGCGCTACAAAGTTGGGCTAGGCAGTCTAGAAGAGATCGACAGTGCAAAAACCAACTCCTCTTCCACGCGCGCGACCGTGGCGGAATATCGAGAGAACCTGGCCCAAAGTCAGCGCAACTTAGCACTGCTCACTGGGCTGCGTGCCCCTCAATTGAGCGGAGACGAAGTGCCTGGGGTATTTGCGACGGTGCTCAATCCGCTCGACAGTCTGGGTGTACAAAACATGGCTGGTCGACCTGATTTACAGCAAGCCTTTTACAACATTGAAGCGGAAGCACTGCGCACCGATGCCGCTTATAAAGCGATGTTGCCCTCATTTAGTCTTTCAGCCAGTTTGACCGACCTAGCGCAAACCCCGAGTGAGGCGCTACTCACCAACCCTGTGTGGAGCGTGTTGGGTCAGATTTCAGCGCCGATTTTTCAAGGTGGTAAGTTGAAATCTCAAGCGGAGTTGGCCGAGCTGACCACCGAGCAAACCTACTGGGTTTACCAACAGACACTCCTTGATGCCGTAAGTGAAGTAGAAACCGCTGTCGGCCAAGAACATGCTTTGGAGAAGCAGCAGCAACATCTCGAGAGCGCGTTACAGAGCGCGCGCCGCAGCGTCGAAAGTTATGAACAAAAGTATCGAGAGGGGCTGGTGGATATTTTTGACCTTCTCACTGTTCAGCAGCAAGCCTACGACATCGAAGCGCAACTCACGAGCGCCACGTACCAGCGATTGTTAAACCGAATTGATTTGGGCCTCGCGCTAGGCCTAGGAGTATCTTGATGAAAAAAAATGCACTGACCCTAGCCGTGACGCTGGTTGCCGCGGGTTCGATTTTTGCCGCTGTTGCCTACAATGGAAGCCAACTGGCGCCGCCCAAGGGCCCTGGAGAGACCCCCGCGCAGGAAGCGCAAAGGGTACAACCAGAGCAAAGCGCATCGGCCAGTCGCGTGCTGTCACAAGTTGCGGTACAGACCACTCAAGCTAACCGCTATCAGGCGCAAATCACCAGCTACGCTGAGGCGCAGCCGAGATACAACCTCAGTTTCACCAGTGAGGTCAATGGCCGCGTGGTGAGCTTGGCTGATGATTTTGAAACGGGGAAAATGGTGAAAAAAGGTCAGATCCTTGCCACGCTGGATACTACGCAATACCAGCAAGCGGTCGCGAGCGCAGAAGCGGACGTCGCGGCGGCAAAGCTTGCCTACCTAGAAGAGCAGCGTGAAGGTGAACAAGCCAAATCAGAGTGGCAACGCTCTGGATTATCCGGTGAACCAAGTTCCACCTTGGTGCTACGTGAACCCCAGCTCGAGAGCGCTAAAGCGGCATTGGATAACGCAGAAAAAGCCCTCACGGCTGCGAAGAAAGATCTCGAGGACACCCGCATTCGTGCCCCATTTGATGCGCTGATTGTGGCCCGCTCTATTCAGCCGGGCAGCTACGTCTCGACCGGCGATAGCATTGCGACGCTCTACAGCGTGGATCGTGTTGAAGTCGAGTTAGCCTTGTCGGAGCAGCAGTGGTTGACCTTACAAGCAGACGGCCAGAGTGATGTCACGCAGTGGCAAGTTACGTTGACGGACAGTCAAAGCCAACACCAATGGCAAGCGCGCGTCGATCGCGCTAACCAACATATCACAGAGACCACTCGCCAGCGTTCAGTGATTGCGGTGGTGGAAACTCCTCTTGAGCAGGCGTCTCCGCTGTACCCGGGTACATTTGTCAAAGCTACTTTAACTGGGCCTGAGGTCGATAACCTTTGGCAAATTCCTGCATCTGCGTATTCGCAGCAAGGGGAAGTCTGGATGGTCAACCAACAAGGCAGCTTGGTCAAAGCCGCCGCAACTAAGCGATTTGAGCGCAACAATTTCGTCTATATTGATCCGCTGAGCGAAGAAGCGGCTCAAGTGGTGATGCGTCCGTTGAGCAGTTTTCAAGTCGGCATGAAAGTGTTGGCCAATGAGGAGGGCAAATCATGAGTCAGTCGAATCACTCTACGGGTGTGATTGCGTGGTTTGCTCGCAACCCAGTGGCGGCAAACTTATTGATGATGGGTGTGATCATCGTGGGGTTGTTTTCCGTCAGTTCGTTGCGTAAAGAGGCATTCCCTACTCTTGAACCTGATGTGGTCAGTGTTGCTGTCAGCTATGACAGTGGCGATCCGGTTCAGGCGGAAGAAGGGATTGCGATAAAAATTGAAGAAGCGCTGGAAACCGTACCGGGCATCAAACGCATTACCTCTACGTCGGATTCGACTGGCAGCTATGTGTCGATTGAAAAAGAGAGCAGTTACGATCTGGATACCTTGCTGACGGATGTCAAAAACGAAGTGGATGCCATCAACAACTGGCCAGCGGAAGCGGACAATCCGGTCATCGAAAAAGCACGTCGTCAGGATCATGCGATTTGGGTGCAACTGTATGGCGATGCGGACCGTTCGACATTGCAGATCTTGGCTCAAGATCTGAAATCCGATTTGTTGAGTGAGAGTGCGATCAGCGATCTCTCTATCAATGCAGAGCTAGAGCGGATGATTTCGGTGGAGGTGAATGAGCAGGCTTTGCAGGCCTATGGCTTATCACTCACGGATGTCTCGGATGCCATCAACGCAGAAAGCGCGACGGCCATTTCGACCAGCCTGCGCAACAGCGAAAAAACCGTGCGCCTCAAAGCGTCAGAGCAAGCGTATCAAGTGGAAGATTTTCGCCAAATTCCCATCATTACAACTCAGTCAGGCGCACAGATTCTACTTGGCGATATTGCCACGGTCAGCGACACGTTCGAAGAAGATAGCTACTCGTTGTCCCGTTATAACCAGCAAAATGCCATCGGCATCCAGATTTTGATGGATGACAGCAGTGATGTGGTCAACATTGTTGAGCAGGCCAAACAGGTGGTTGAGCAGTGGCGAGCAAGTAACGTATTGCCTGACAATGTCGACATGGAAACTTGGTATGACAAAAGTACCATGATCAAAGAGCGTCTATCACTGCTTGCCACCAACGCGCTCACCGGTATTGCGATGGTGTTTATTGTGTTGGCGCTGTTTCTTAACCTGCGCGTGGCATTTTGGGTCGCAGCTTGTTTGCCCTTTGTCTTCTTTGGCACCTTGTTTTTTATGACCGACTCCTTCGTTGGGCTGACCATCAACGAGATGACCACCTTTGGTTTCATCATGGCGCTCGGCATCGTTGTGGATGATGCGGTGGTCGTGGGCGAGAGCATTTACGCGACCCGCCGAGCTGAGGGGGACACCATAGAGAGCACCATTAAAGGCACGCTCAAAGTGGCGGCGCCGACCGTCTTTGGGGTTCTGACCACCGTGGCTGCCTTTTTGTCGATTGCCGCCATTGATGGCAACATGGGCAAAATTTATGCGCAATTTGCCACCGTGGTGACCATCTGTTTATTGCTCTCATTGGTGGAGTCTAAGTTCATTCTACCGGCGCACCTGGCGCATATTGACACTCACCGGAAAGACAACAAAGGGATTTGGAACCGCATTCAGAGCGGCGCGGAGCGAGGGTTAAACGGCTTCAACCAACGTGTGTATAAGCCGCTGATTAAAATCGCACTGCAATTTCGCTATGCCGTCGTACTCAGCTTTTTGGCGTTATTCATTTTAGTGATTGGTATGCCGCTCACCGGCGCCGTGCGCGTTGCGTTTTTTCCAGACATCGCCGGCGACACCGTCTCGGCTCAAATGTCGATGTACAACGATGTCAGTTTTGGTCAAACCGAAACCAATTTACTGACCCTCGAGCGCCATGCGCTTACGGTGGATGCCCAATTGCGGGGCGAGAGCGACACGTCGGCGATTGCCAGTCTACAGGTGTCGGCCACGGCCGACCGCTCAGGCTCTATCCAAGTGGAGCTAGCGCCAGAGGCGCCGTATAACATTGATGAGTTTGCTGATGCATGGCTGGCGATGTCGGGTAACATGGAAGGGGTTAAAAAGCTCAGCATTCGCTCTCACCAGGAGATGGTGGACAACTTTAAAGTCGAACTCAAAGCGAGTAGCGACGAGATTGTGACTGATGCCGGGAACCGAATGAAAGCGGCACTGCAATCGATTGACGGGGTAAGTGGTATTGATGACAACCTAGATTTAGGTGAGCCGCAGTATCGATTCGAACTGACAGAGCAAGGCCGTGCAATGGGCATGGATACCGCAAGCCTGTCTCAGCAAGTATTACAATCGTTTGGTGGCGACATTGTACAGCGTTTTCAACGGGGTAAAGACGAAGTCAAAGTCCGGGTCCGTTACCCCGAGGGTGAGCGTCAAACGTTAGCGGACATCGCGCAATCAAGCGTGCGAACCAGCGATGGTACTGTGGTGCCCTTGTCGGCGGTGGCGAAGGTGTACTCGGATTATCAGCCGTCAGAGATCACCCGTATCGACAACTTACGTGCGGTGTATGTCAGTGCCGCGGTGGACAAAGATATCCTCGCCTCGAATGAGTTAGTCGCACAACTTGAAAACACCTTGGTGAAGACACTGAAAGCGGATTATCCGACGCTCAAAATCGACTTTACCGGTGAAGCTGAGCAGCAAAAGGAGTCCACCGACTCAATGGAGTCGACGTTCGTGCTGGCTCTGATCGTCATTTTTGCGCTGCTTGCGATTCCACTCAAGTCGTACGTTCAGCCCTTGATCATCATGGTCGCCATTCCGTTTGGGATTGTTGGCGCTATCTTGGGTCACTGGTGGAACGATTTGACCATCAGCATCTTGTCACTGAATGGGGTGTTGGCACTGAGTGGCGTCGTGGTTAACGACAGCTTGCTCCTCGTTTCTCGTTACAATGAGCTAGTCAAAGAGGCCAAACTGTCGGTATCAGAAGCGATTGAACAAGCATGTTCAGGTCGACTGAGAGCGGTGCTGCTCACATCCGTGACCACGTTTGCCGGCCTTGCGCCGCTGTTGAGTGAGACATCGATGCAAGCGCAATTTTTGATCCCTGCCGCTGCGGCGCTGGGTTACGGCATCTTGTTTGCTACTTTGATCACTTTGATCTTAACGCCATCGCTGTTGATGATTGATCAGGATGTCAGAGCGCTCTTGTTGGCACTCAAGCAGCGCATCAGTGGAGCGGGACGTCGAGTTACTCAACAAGTGAACTAGGCTATGATTGTCTAAGCCCTTATTATGCAAAGAATGAACATCGATGGTGGGTGTGGAGGAGAGCATGCAAAGCGACCATTTACAGTGTTTGCTGGTGGAAGACGATCTCGATTTGGCCACTGCGGTTATCGACTACCTCGCGCTAGAGGGCATTGAGTGTGACCACGCGGCGAATGGTGTGGCGGGGCTCAGCCTGATACAAAATCAGCGCTACGATGTGGTGATCCTAGATTTAAATTTGCCCAAAATGGATGGCCTAGAAGTGTGCGCGAAACTGCGCGCCAGTGGCCTTGATGTGCCGGTTCTCATGCTGACGGCACGAGACACCTTGGACGACAAACTGGGGGGCTTTTCCGCAGGGGCGGACGACTACCTCATTAAACCGTTTGCGATGGAGGAGTTGATCGTTCGCGCGCAAGTGCTTTCGCGTCGGCGCAGTGGGCAAGTGACGCTACTGAGTGCGGAAGGAGTCGAGCTCGATCTCACCACACAAACCGCGACCTGCGATGGGCAGGAGATGAAACTGACACCGATAGGCTACAAACTGCTGGAAACGTTACTGCGCGCCAGTCCAAACAGTGTCTCGAGAGACAAACTGGTGCAGAGCGTCTGGGGGGATGAACAGCCCGACAGCAACAGCTTGAAAGTGCACATGTACCACCTTCGCAAGGCGGTGGATGGCCAAAGTGGAATCAAACGGATACAGACTCTTGTGGGGCGAGGCTTTGCGCTTAAACGTGAGGAGCGAGTATGCGATTAAGGCGTAGTCTACGGCTCTATTTTGTGTTGGCGATGGTGGCGATGGGCAGTAGCGCGATTGTCGGAATGTCAGGCGTTGCGGTGAGCTATTTTTTCTCAGGGATGGATGAGGCCATGCGCGGCTTTGTCCATTCTCAAGCGTTTCATCTCGACGTTGCGCCGGGTCAGGTCACACAGCAAGATGACCTCTTGGTTGCGAAGCGATGGCAAGACTTACCCACCCGTATCACGCAGCATTTTGATCAAGAGGATTTGGCCGATGGCCGTCTACTCAAACACATCGAAGGCATTCCCTTGCTCAGTCCACCTAAGAAAGGCTATTTTGTCATGCAGCTTGAGCAAGATGGTGAGCGCCGTTTTGCCGCTATAGAGATAGGCGATCGTGATCGCACCACGCCGATGAGCCGTGATGAGCTGCCGCCATTTTTCTATATCGTTTTTACCGCGATCGGTGCGATAGCGCTTTTTTCCGTGGTGTTGCTGATGATTATTCGTAATGTGTCGGCACCTGTTGAACAGTTGGGCGCATGGGCGAAATCGTTGGATGAAGATAAGCTGGATGCGGCGATACCCAATTTTCACTACCGAGAGCTTAATGCGCTCGCCGAGATGATTCAGTCGAGCTTGCGCTCGGTACAAGCCAGTGTCGAGCGTGAAAAGCGTTTTCTTGGCTATGCCAGCCATGAGCTACGCACGCCGATTGCGGTCACGCGAACCAATACCGAGCTGCTGGGCAAAATGATCGAGCGTCAGGTTGAGCCCCCTAAGCAGCGTGAAGTATTGGCGCGCATTGAGCGTGCTTCGCTGACCATGACCGATCTCACCGAAACCCTACTGTGGCTCAATCGTCGTGAGGAGAAAGCCTTACCGAGCACCTCGTTCGCCATCGGCCAGTTAGTGATGCAGATCCGTCAGGAGCTCAACTATTTACTGCATGGCAAAGCGGTCACCGTTGCTGAGTCGACCGACGATACTCAGGTGACACTGCCCAGTGGCCTTACGCGTATCGTCATCACGAACTTAGTGCGTAATGCCTTCCAACACACGCAGAAAGGCAAAGTGGTCATCTCGCAAACGGGTGACACATTGGTGATTGAAAACCACAATGACACTGACCAGGAGAAAGACAGCGATCTAGGCTTTGGGCTAGGGCTGGAACTCACCGATAGGCTGGTTAAGCAGCAAGGTTGGTCTTATTGCAATACCGTCACCGCGAACGGGCGGGTGGTGACGGTACGATTTGGTGGCTAACGCATCGCATACATCTCTTCGTGATAGTGATGCGCGGTATCGAAACGATGGCGTTTAAGATCATTTTTAAGCTGAGCAGACATCGACTCTGACCCGCAGAAATAGACATCGTAGTGGTCTAAATGCACAAAGCGCTGCGCCAAGCCTTCGATGGTGAGGCGCGGTTGGTATCGCGTATCGACAATCTCCAACGTCACCCCACTGCGTGTCGCAAGTTGATGCAATTCTTGGAGCATGGCCGTATCCACTCCGCGACAACTGAAGAAAAAGAAGACCGGATAGCGTGGTGGCTGCTCGGCATAACCGTGTAAAGCCGCCACAAAGGGTGCCACGCCGACACCGCCAGCGATCCAAATTTGTGGGCTAGATTGATGGAGTGAAAAATGCCCATATGGCCCTTCGACTCGAACCGAATCTCCTAGGTTGATACGCTGATTTAGCCCAGTAGTAAAATCGCCTAACTCTTTGATAAGAAATCGTACTTTACCCCCTTTGCAGCCAGACACTAGCGTAAACGGATGGGGATCTTCATGGCCAAATTGAAGATAAGCGTACTGTCCACAGCGATGGCTGGGCCAAGAGGTGGGCATATGCAGTTCAAGATCTAAAATGCGGCTCAGTGGGTGATATTGAACGCGGCTAATCCGCGCATCATATTGATGGTAACGTCCGATCAACCCCAGCAAACTATATATCGCAGCCAAGACGCCAATCACGATGAATGCCATGGTGAGAAAGTAAATTGGCGTGCCCCAATAGCTGTGTTTGAGCAGCAGGGCAGAGTGTGCGGCAACCATCAAATAGGCCACAGCCATCAATTTATGTGAGACGCGAAACGGGCGATAGCGAAGGGCGGTCCAGAGCGAGAGCGCAATCAAGGCAATTAACAGATAAAATCCCCACTCACCTAAAGCGAGACCGGTTGAGCGAAGTTCAAGAACCCAGCTTGGAGTAGGTCGCTACCAAGGTGCGCAGGCCCACGGCCAGAAAAGCGTTGCGGCGCAGTGAGAATCCCTGCACTGACCAATTGAATAGGAAGGTGATAGAAGAGCCAATGGATGATAGCCAGTACGCCACCCGCGATCCCCGTCCACTTGTGAAGTCGGTAGGATTTGTCTAACCCTTGCGTGACCTGTTCAACCCAATCTAGGCGCAATGCCAATACCATGGTAAGAGACATCAACATGATAGCCACAATGCCGGAGTACTGAATCAGTGCCGAGCGCCATTGAAATATAAGCGACGAACTCAATAGTGACGGCTCAGCGAATAGCCATAGCCCCGTCACGAGAGCAGTCATCATTGCGATGCCGACGAGAACCCGTTTCATGACACATCCTCCCTCTATCTGGCTAATTAAAGCGTAGCAAATCGGGTGTCAAGTAAGGTCAAGTCGTGTAAATGTGGGTAAAGGAGAAGAGTAAACGTCATACTGCGCGACGCTTACTCTATCAACGCCGAGGTTAGCTGAGAAGGGTGGCCTTGATCACCTTAAACACCCCTGCCTCTTTATTGCTCGGTGCAAGAAAACGGGCGACCTCTTTCACTTTCGGATGCGCGTTATCCATGGCGTAGGAGTGGTAGCTCACTTTGAGCATTTCTAGGTCATTGAGGTAGTCGCCAAAACTCATCGTCTGTTCGAAAGAGAAACCGAGTGTGGATTGTAGATGCTCGATCGCCGCGCCTTTGGAGGCGTGTTTGTTCATAATGTCGAGCCAGATTTTTGCGCTCACCACCACTTGGTGAGAATCGCCAAACTGCGAAGACACACTTGGGTAAACCAGCGCTTCGCTGCCACCGAAATGCAAAATGGCGACTTTGATAAAGTCATCGTCAACGTCGAGAAGATCCTCGACATACTGACAGCGATGATAATACTTTTTGAACTCGTTGAGCGCTTCTTCTGCTTGGGTTTCGATGTATGCCGATTGAGTACCACACAGCACGATGTAGGCGCCGTCTATGCGTCTCGCCTCTCGAATAATATCGGCAATATCTTGCTTGTCGATTTCACAGCGGTAGAGCTCTTGACCTTGATGCATCACCAGCGTGCCGTTTTCGGCAATGAACATCATACGATCTTTTATTGGGGCGAAGGTTTCCATCAGGCTGTAGTACTGTCTGCCTGAGGCCGCCGCGAAAATGATCTCTTTCGCTTCGAGTTGTGGATAGAGTTCGAAAAATTCCGGATTCAGCTGGCTGTTTTCATCGAGCAGCGTACCGTCCATGTCGGCAGCGATGAATTTGATCGGGTGTTGGGGCATAAGGTTAATCATTGACGAAGTGGATTTTCGGCCATGATACCATTGATTAATCGTCAAAACAGGCGTTAGCCAATGGATTTCTGTTCAAGCTTGGCAAACTTCATTTCGTACATATTGGCATCGGCAATAGAGATGAGTCGGCTCAGTGATGCACCATCATGCGGGTAGTGCGCAGTACCAATACTGGTCGATAGGGAGACTTGGGTACCCGCTCGGATAGCAATAGTCTTTCTAAAGCAGCTTTCAATCTGCTTCCAGTGGTGCTGTGGATGCGTATCCCCAAGGTAGACCAAAGCAAACTCGTCGCCGCCGATTCGATAGCAGTAAGCCTCCAGTTTATTGAGGCGATGGGCAATCGTGGCGAGCACTTCATCACCGGCTTGGTGACCATGACGATCATTCACTTCTTTAAAGCCGTTTAAGTCTAAAAGGTAGAGGTTGAACGACTGGCCTTGTTCGACCCATTCGGCCATATCGTTGAACATGGCCAAACGATTGGACACCCCGGTGAGAGAATCGGTGAGCGCCAATTGCTTGTGGTAAATGGCGTCTTTGTGAATGATGTAGCCAACTATACACGCGCAGACGAACAACAGTACCATCAAGACAAATTGCGCCTGAGTTAAACTTTGCGCTTGGCTCATTTGTGACAGGTAGAGCGGACTTTTAATTCTAAAATTGGTGTTGACGTACTGAATCATCGACATGTAGATCGCGTCAATATCATCGCACAGCGCTTTGGCCTGATCCGGTGAGTTGAGCGCTATTAGCTCGGGTTCTAGCTGCTTAAACTGACGGAACAAGTCACTAAAGAATGAGGCGGCACCGGGAAGGCTAATCAGGTTGTCCGCCTCTTTGCTACTGAGAAGTATGTCGAAACGGCTCCAGGTCAACTCATATTTGAGTAAGGTGCGATCGTAGTACTCTTCACTGTCCGCTGCGAACGGTGTAATCGCTCTGAGTTCAGAAAACTCTTTGTTTAACTGAAACAAAAACCATGTGGCTTGGTTTTGCTGTTCATTGTATGAGGCCGCTAACTGGCGTGTTGAGGTAAGAAAATAGAGGTTAATGATGAACAGGGTTGCCGAAAGTACGATTAACAGTACTTTCGCTTTGGCAAGAATGGTGTGTAAGTGGTCGTCTTTACTCTTTGGACTCATCATCGGCGGTATGCACTAATATCTCATCGATCTGCCACACCATTTGTGAACGAAATGCAGCATTATCTATTTCAGGGAACTGACTTAAGTTAAAGACCAGCCAATAGGGGCCTTTATTTCGCACTTTCATTTTTTCTCCATCTATTTCGTACGCCACGATAGGCTCGTACTTAAGAATATCTTCGATTCTTGAGCTCGCCGCGTAATCATTTAGGGCGACAAAAGAGACGGAGAAGGTATTGTTCGCGCGGTAGTAATCAACTAACGATGAGACTTTGAAGCCGGTGAAGGTTTTTTTGCCGTCGAACCAAGGTAGGGTCGTAGAGAAGGTAGTGGGTTCGAAATTCGCTACGATGTCTTCATGAGAGAGGGTGATAGGATCGCGATCGGTGATGCGAATCACTAAGCTAGAGGCTGAAGCACTAAAAACAGACAACGCAGCGAACAGCGCAAGCACTCTTCTCATGATCTCTCCCCAAAGGTCCGGACAATAACGTCTTTTTAATATAATTATTGATTATATGATTGTTTTGCAGGTGAGCAAAACCTTTTATCAATATTGATTCTTATTTATTGAGTATAGACAACGCACAGAAACCGCAAAGCCCCGCTATGAAATCCATAGCGGGGCTTTGCGTCAATCGTCACCAGAGGCGCACATTAGAAGATCAGATGCGCGACACCCGCAATCACAGGTAAGGTGATGAGCGTACGCAAGATAAAGATGGCGAACAGCTCAAAAATATTGACAGGAATGCGGCTCCCAAGCAGCAGTGCACCAACTTCAGACATGTAGATTAGCTGGGTCACAGACATCGCAGCGATGACAAAGCGCGTCATTTCGTTGTCGATAGAAGCTGCAAGTATGGCAGGAATAAACATGTCCGCAAAACCGACCACCATGGTTTGCGAAGCCGCTGCGGCTTCTGGGATTTGTAGCAGCTCTAGGAATGGGATAAACGGCTGGCCTAAGAAGGCAAACACCGAGGTGTATTCAGCAATCACAAGTGCAATCGTACCTAGACCCATCACCACTGGCAGTACGCCAAACACCATGTCGACAGCGTTACGCACCCCTTCACCAAACACACCTTTTAATGACGTCACTTGTGAGGCTTTCTTCAGGGCCAACTCTAGACCCCAAGTGAAGCTGTTATGTCCAGCTGGCAGAGCGTCCGCTTCGGCATCCGGTTTAGTACCGTCGATGAAGGTGTCTTTCTTGTAGCTTAGGGGTGGCAGTCTTGGAATGATGATCGCGGCAACCACACCGGCTAAACAGATAGCGCCGTAAAAAGGTAGGAATAGGTGCTCAAGTTCGACTTGGGCCAATACCACCAAACTAAACGTAATGGAGACGGCAGAGAAGGTCGTACCAACGACCGCCGCTTCGCGTTGCGTGTAGAACTTGTTTTCGTACTGCTTACTGGTCAGCAGGATACCGACGGAGCCATCGCCTAGCCAAGAAGCCATGCAGTCAATCGCACTGCGTCCAGGTAGATTGAATACTGGGCGCATGACTTTGCTGAGCAAGGTGCCAAACAATTCTAGCAAGCCAAAGTTGAGCAGCAAAGGAAGCAGCAAGCCAGCAAAAATGAACACAGAGAAAAGAGTTGGCAACAAACCTTCCAGCACTAGGCCGCCGGTGTTTTCTTCCCAAATCGCCTCTGGGCCCAGTTGGAAATAGGTCATCGCAACGGCAAGACCACCGATCACACGCACAGCAAGCCAAAGTGGTGATGGGTTAAACAGGCCGTTTAAAAAGTCGCTGTTGGCAATAAAAGCTGGCGTTTTAATACGGCAAAGCAGCGAGGCAACCGCCATGAAGCTAATGATGGACGTCACCATGCCGACCAGAGCGTCACCGAACAGTGCCTGAATCGATTTCGCCAATACTGCCACAGGGATAGTGATGTCACCGTCAAACGTGATCGGCGCCATAAAGACAAACAGACCCAACAAAGACGGAATAAAGAACATCCAGAAGTTCTTCTTCCCTTTTGGCTGATTGATAGATTGAGCGTTTTCTTGCATTACAAATCTCGTGTTACATCTGGTCAATAGTATTGCCGTATCCCTTGGCATACATATTCACTAAACATCCCTATTTAGTCATGGGGCGCAAGATTACTGCCTTTTGTCATGCCGTGCAATACTATTCAATAATTACCCTTAAATATTCAGACATAAACTCGATATTAGCTTGGTAATGCAGTAATTTGTTTTGTGAATGTTAAATTGTTTGGGATTGTGTTGCAACTAAGCGGGTTTATTTGGGTGAAATATAGAGGTAGAGCCAATAGCTGAGCGCGAGACACAGGGCAAGGGTAACGGGCGCAAGCAGCGCTGCAATGCTGAGCTGTGCATATAAACCCGCTCCGGCCGTACCGCCGAGCAAGAATCCGGCGAAGATAAAGGAGAAGAGTTTGGCTTTACGATAATCGAACTTTTCCCCGCGCAAGCGTGCACCGATCATAATGCCCAAATCAGTGACGATACCCGTCATGTGGGTGGTGCGCACAACCGCGCCGCTGAAGGTGGTTAACATGGCGTTTTGCAGCCCGCAAGCAGCAGACGCGAGATATTGACCACTGGTGTGCCCCTCCTTAAGCAGCAGGTAGGCGAGCAAAAGTAGCCCACTTTCAAAGCAGAGTGCCACCCCGTAGCGGCGGCCCAATTTCAGCGCGGTGCTTTCGATAAAGACGCCACTGAGTATCGCGCCGAGCAGAAAGCTGAGTACCACCCATAAGAGGTGCAGCGTCTGTTGATCGAAGAGGTAGAGGCTGGTGCCCAGTAGTGTCACGGTACCCGAGATATGAGACACGGACTGGTGCTGGAAACCCAACAAGCCAATCGCATTGACGGTTCCGGCCAGTAGTGCCAATAAAAATGCGCCGTGCTCCACCCAGCGTGGTAGTTTTGAAATCACCGTGATCCCCCTTTTGTTAAGCAGGACATTATACGCGTCAGCCCAAAAGTTGCAGCTGACTTATGTGGCCTCCTTATCTGGCTTCTTAGCAGAACGCGCATGGTGATTTCGTGGTGGCACAGAGCCGCAGGCGAAATTAATCGTGGATAGGCGTTTTGCCTCACTGACCCGCCTGTTACTATATGTTTGAAAATACGATGTGTTTGAAAATAATCCCTCTTTGAAAACCTCTGTTGTGAAGTGATCACTATGAAAAAGCGCCGACTTCCCATTCCCCTTATTTTATTGATTCCGATTGTCCTGCTGGTGGTCGTTGCCGCCGCCGGTCTTTACCGCTTCAGTTTGTCTGATGAGGAGATTCGAGCGAAGTTTCCTCAGCCTACACCGACGCAAGATGCTCTCATGCAACAGGTCTTTGGCATTGCGACGCCCAATCCCTGGACGATTAAAGTTCCAGAAACCACCGCCTACAGCTTGCTTACCCGACGTCAAGATGCAAGAGCGATAGGACAATATCAAGACGGTGAAGTACGCGGTGATATTTGGGTCGACACGCATCAATTGATCGAACTGGGAGAGGGCCGCTACGCCGCGCCGCTCATCGTATCCAATCAAGGCAGTGGTCTTTTTTACTATCTAGCCCTGTTTGAATATGATTCCACCCGCCAGAGAATGATCTCGCGTGATGCGTTACTGCTGGGTGATCGAATCGTGGTGGAAGCGGTAGAGCGCAATCAGGATGTGATCGCCGTTACACTGCGAACTCGTGAGGAAGATCAACCTATGAGTGAGGAACCCAAAGTAACGCGCACTATAATGATGACTGTGACCGAACAAAATAGTTGGGCAATTCGACCATAATATTAATAGGGTTTTACATTGTTTTTGATGCAAACTGTTGCGCATATTTGTAAGCTAACAAGGATGAGATGGACATTTTAACGTCGTTAACGGAGTAAACTATGATCAACAAACGTTTTTTCAAAACCAAAGATGAAGTCGAAGTCACCTTCGAGTTGGATGCAGCAAACGCTGACCAATCGGTGGCACTCGTCGCAGATTTTCTTGATTGGCAACCGGTCGAAATGAAGAAAGTGGCGAAGTCGAAAAGCTTCAAATTCAAAACCCGACTACCCAAAGACCAACACTTCGAATTTCGTTATTTGGTCGACAACAACAAGTGGGTCAATGATGCCAATGCAGACCAATACAAGCCGAATGGCTTTGGTGATGACAACGGCTTGCTATCGACCTATCAATAGAACGTTTAGGGTTTTAGCGACATCAACTGCAAAAAGGCGCGTAAGCGCCTTTTTCGATCCAATCTTTACATTAGAAAAGATGACTTTTAGTGGATAAATTCGTAATCTTACGGCTTCGTTATTTCTCTCTATAGGTAGCATTGTGCAAGCGAAAAGTCTGACATTACGCTTTAAAGAGCTCTCTAAGCGTAAAAAGATGGCCGTATTAAGTTTACCGATTTTTATCGCTGTGGCTTTGTCGTCTGCGCCGAATTCAGGTCGCTATCATCGCACTATTGAGCTTTCTCTCCCAGAATCCACACTGATGAATGACTGGCTCGCGGAACACGACGAGACGGTGGATATCCCAGATTACGAATACGTGATCCAATCAGGCGATAACCTAAGCACCATTTTTAATCAATTGGGCTTTGGTTATAGCGAGCTGATGCAGATCATGGAGACGGATTTAAACTATCTCGCTCTAGATACGCTGCGCCCCGGCAATACCTTGCGTTTTTGGCGTGATGAAAATCGTAAACTGGCGAAGATGGAGCTTGAGTTTAGCTTGGTCGAGCGTGCAGTTTACACGCGGTTGGATGATGGCAACTATGAATACAGCGACGTCAAAATTCCAGGAGAATGGAAAGCCTTTCCAATGGTGGGCGAAATCAACGGCACCTTCTCGCAATCTGGCTACGCGCTTGGCCTTGGCAGCAGCGAAGTCGACCAGATTGTCAGCTTACTGAAAGATAAAATCAATTTTGCTCGTGACTTGCGAGCGGGCGATCGTTTCGAAGTGGTACAGTCTCGTCAATACGTCGGTGAAACGTTGACGGGTAATCGCGAGATACAAGCGGTTAAGATCCACAATCGTGGTCAAACCCTCTCGGCGTATTTGCACAGTGACGGCCAATACTATGATGCGAAAGGGGACAGCCTACAGCGTGCGTTCCAACGTAAGCCAGTCGGTGGCAACTATCGCTTAAGTTCGCACTTTAACCCTACTCGCCTGCATCCTGTTACCGGACGTGTTGCACCGCACAACGGCACGGACTGGGCAACCCCAACCGGTACTCCGATTGTCTCAACGGGCGATGGCGTTGTCGTCATGACACGTGACCACCCTTACGCAGGTAAATACGTGGTGATTGAACACGGCAGCCGCTACAAAACGCGTTATTTGCATCTAAGTAAAATCTTAGTTCGCAAAGGCCAAACGGTAAGTCGTGGGCAGCGAATTGGTTTATCTGGAGCGACGGGGCGGGTAACCGGCCCCCATATCCACTACGAACTCCTTGACCGCGGCCGCGCGGTGAATGCGATGAAAGCCAATATCCCGATGGCCAACTCGGTTCCAAAAGCAGAAATGGCGAGCTTCAAGGCGCGCAAAGCAGAGCTTGATGAGATGCTGCGTCAGCAAGAGATGGAGTGGGCCAGAGAAGGGGAATCTGCGCCAGCGAGTTGATGCGCTGGCGCTGGTTGTTTGTGGCTGGTTGTTTGTGATCAAGGAGCAGACGCGAGCAGTAATTACTTGGCGGGATAGATGCTAATTTCTACCCGTCGGTTACAGGTTCGCCCTTGTGCGGTGTCATTACTACAAATTGGCGTACTTTCGCCCATTCCAAGGGTTGATAAGCGGTTGGTCGCCACTTTCTGATACATCAAATAGGTTCTCACTGACTCCGCGCGTTTGAGTGAGAGACTTTGGTTGTAGGCTTCACTTCCTGTGCTGTCCGTGTGTCCTGCAATCATCAATACGGTATCTGGATATTCGACCAATATACGCGCGACGCCGTTGAGCGTGTTGTAGATCGATGCGTCCAACTGGTAGGAATCACTGGCGAAACCAATTCCGTTTTCCATCACAAGTTGGATTTGATCTTCTCCCACCCGTTTCACCTGAACCCCTGAATTGAGTAACTCTTCACGCAGCGCCGCTTCTTGCTGGTCAAAGTAATAACCCACTCCAGCACCCACCGCGCCGCCAGCTGCGGCCCCTGCCAGTGCACGTTGTCTGCGTTCTGTTGCGTTATCGCCTGTCGCTAGGCCGACGAGTGCGCCTGATACCGCGCCAATTAGGGCACCTTGAGTGGTTGCATTGGTTTCGGTTTCACCTGTGGTAGCGTTCTGACGCTGTGTGGCTTGGCACCCAGCGAGTAGAGTGCAGAGAGAGAGTAAAGTGAGGGATTTGTTCATCATAATAGCTCGATTCATCCTGTTTCAAGTGTGTGCTTACCTTAAAGGAACAGCGTCATTTTGTAAGTCTGACAAAACGATAACTTACTAAAAATTAACACTTAAGTGACGTATGGCGCTCGGTATCATAACAAAAAGCACCGC
>NZ_JCBDGX010000009.1:0-32762 GCF_059834345.1 Vibrio sp. R11-SG3-ISO3-SZ | reverse complement strand
GACGTCAACCAATGGCCCGTTTGTAACGTACTGGCAAAGTACTCAGGTAGATTTTCAAAATACCAGTTGTTGCGAAGAATCACGGTATTGTCGATACCACTTTGAACGATCGCCGCTTCGGTCGCCTCATGTTCATGAGCAAACATAACCGGTGACTGGCTCGGCGCTGGCATAGACGTATAGATAAGATGGTCGACGCCCGCTTTTTTCGCAGCGTTAACTGCGTTGAGATGCGGCTGTGTGCGAGAGCCCGCAGACAAATCAATGCTGACTAACAGTAGGCTATCCGCCCCAGTAAAGGCCTGTTCTAACGAGCTCGGATCAGAAAAATTTGCTTCTCTCACGTCCACACCTAACTCGACCAGTGAGCTCAACTTCGCTCTGTCACGGGTGGTGACGATCAATTGCTGCGCTGTTAACGCGCCTGAGCTAAGAAGTTGCTCTACTACTGCTGAACCTAACTTACCGGATGCGCCGGTCACCAAATATTTACGATCTGACATCATGATATTCTCCGTTTCTCTAACTGTTCCAAAGCGACAGACTCCTTCAGCCTGTCATGGGATGAACTGACTATATAATTATTAATTTGATAAATAATTAGCCAATTATTAAACTTATTGTTTATTAATAGTAAACAGTGAAAGTCATGATCTCCCTTGACGATATGTTAGTGTTTGCCATGGTGGCAGAGAAACAATCCTTTACTCAAGCAGCCGAGGCGCTGGGTCTTGGTAAGGCAAGAGTGTCGCAGATTGTCACTCGCTTAGAACGTTCGCTGAACACACGCCTGCTTCACCGCACAACCCGTTCGCTATCTCTCACCGATGCCGGTCAGCGCTACTACGAAAAATGCCGAGCGATCAAAGATATTGCTAGAGAGGCCAACAGTGAGACACTCACCGGGAACCAAACCCCAAGTGGCACCATTCGAATCTCCACCCCCAGCAATGCGATGGTCGAACTACTGAGCGAGTTCATTCGCCAATATCCCGATATTCGACTCGATATTATTGAAAGTGATAGCTACAGCAATCTGATTGAGTCGCGTTGTGACATTGCACTGCGAGCCTCTTCAGCGCTTGAGGACTCTCGTCTCTATGCCACCAAAATTGGCTTTTTCCGCGACATGATTTGCACCTCGCCGGATCACTTAAAACGCGTCGGGAAAATTGAAGAGCTGAAGGACTTAGTCAATCTTGACTGGATAAGTCATCACATCGTCCACGGCGATAAGCACTTGGTTTTAACCAATCAACAAGGTGAAGTGACCCGACTGGCACATCAACCTAAGGTGCAAGTGCGCACCGCCAACGCAGTGAAGCAATTTGTGCTCAACGGGTTAGGATTTGCCATCATGCCCAGTTTTATGATTAAAGAAGAGCTAGATGCCGGTCAGCTTGTGCGGATTTTACCTCACCTTCATGACCGTGAAATTCCTCTGTATGCGGTTTATCAGGAGAAAGCCCTTATGCCACTACGTGTGAGAACCTTGATTAAATTTCTCAAACAAAAAGGCAATGCGTTTGATTAGAGAGGTAGCGCGAACTGAGGCCTGACATGCCCTTCACGGCAATGACATCATACTGTCATCATTCCTTCATCTAGTTTTGGTTAAATCCGCAAACGTTTTCATCGCTTGGATGGGAACCCACACGCCTATGGCTAGGCTTATGATGACAATCCGCCAAGATCGGAAGGAACCCCCATTGAACGTCAGTGAAACCACGCTCAGTGAATCGACCATTTCAGACCCACGCGCAGTAGAGTACCAATGGGTACGGACACTGTATGTGGAAGGGTATAACCCGCAAGAGATAAACCACTACATCCGCACCTGCTTTGGCGGTGATGACGTGTTTGCCGATCTGTTTCGTAAAGTCGCGCTCTCTCAAGAGAGTGTCTATGTGCTTTTGCAATACGTTGGGTGCGCCCCTTCAAACCGAGAGTTCTAGAGCCACTTCTCAGCGCCATGTAACTACTGGCGCACCTTTCAGATAAATATGCTCCGTTGCTCGCAGTGATTCTCAACACCACTATGCGGGATATAATCGGTCGCTATACTGCCTCTAACCTATTCATTTATCTTGAATTTGTCCTATAAAAAAACCCGAACAAGTTCGGGTTTTGGTTACAAAAACTGTTAGAAGTAAAAATAGTAAGGAATCTTGCTAACAGCCAGCTATGCGTAACGCCAGGACTGCTCTTCGCTTAACGGATCGGCGGCCAAACCAAGAATGTTAAGTGAAGAAACAAAATGGGCGACCTCGCGGTCGCCCTTATCGTTCTTATTAGCCTTTCACACCACCGGCGGTTAATCCTCCGACCAACCAGCGCTGCGCAAGTAAGAATACGATGGTTATTGGTAATGCGGACAAGACTGCTGCCGCGGCAAAATCACCCCAGAGGTAGTTTTGCGGGTAGAGATACTGCTGCATACCAACCGCTAACGTGTAAGAGTTTACATCAGAAAGTAGTAACGACGCCACCGGAACTTCACCCACAACCATGATAAACGAGAGGATGAACACCACCGCAAGAATCGGCACAGACAATGGCAGTAGAACCAATCGGAACGCTTGCCATGGCGTTGCACCGTCCAGCGCTGCCGCTTCTTCTAGCGAGCCATCAATGGTTTCAAAGTAGCCTTTGATGGTCCAAACATGCAGTGCGATACCACCGAGATAAGAGAAGATCAAACCACCGTGTGTATTCAAACCCAAGAATGGGATGTACTGGCCGAGCTTGTCAAACAGAGCGTAGAGTGCCACCAGTGCCAAAACGGCTGGGAACATTTGGAAGATCATCATCGCTTTCAAGATGGTGTTCTTACCTTTGAACTTCATTCGGGCAAAGGCGTACGCCGAAGTGGTCGATAGACACACAATCAAAATAGATGAAATGCCCGCCACTTTGACCGAGTTCCACAGCCAGGTTAACACTGGGAACGGTGGTGGTGTCACGCTACCATCTGCGTTGGTGACCGAGAAACCCAGTGCGAGTTTCCAGTGCTCCAACGATGGATTATCTGGAATGATGCTACCCGTTGCGAAGTTACCTTCACGGAATGAGATGGCAACGATCATCAACAGCGGGAAGATAATTAGCGATAGGAACGCCCACATTGCAATGTGTGTTGCCCAAACGCGGTATTTTAATGACTTACCTTGTACCATAGCCATAATGAGCCTCCTTAATCTTGAGCAACTTTCGTGACACGTAGGTTGAGTAGCGCAAGTGCACCCACCAATAGGAAAATAAGCGTCGCGATGGCACTCGCCAGACCGAAGTCTTGACCGCCTGCACCTTCAAACGCGATGCGGTACGTGTAGTTCACCAGTAGGTCGGTGTAGCCCGCCGGCTCGGAGGTACCAATCATGTTTGGACCACCTTGCGTCAACAGCTGAATCAATACAAAGTTATTGAAGTTAAACGCAAAACTTGCGATGAGCAGCGGTGTCAACGGCTTGATCATCAGTGGCAGGGTAATCTTGGTAAAGTTGGAGATGAAATTGGAACCATCAATCGCAGACGCTTCGTAAAGATCGTCTGGAATCGCTTTCAATAGACCCATACACAAGATCATCATGTAAGGGAAACCAAGCCAGGTGTTGACGATCAAAATCATCATCTTCGCCATAATCGGGTCTGAGAACCAAGATGGGCTGATGCCGAAGAAGGCTTCCAGAACCATGTTCACTTCACCAAAGCTTTGGTTAAACAAACCTTTGAAAATCAGGATAGAGATAAACGCAGGCACCGCATAAGGCAAGATAAGCAGCACACGGTAAATCGCGCGGCCTCGCAAGGCTTCCCACTGAACAATGCTGGCGAGGATCAAGCCGATGATGACGGTTAAGCCCACGCTCACCGCTGAAAAGACAACTGTCCAGATGAAAATACTGATAAACGGTTCTTTGATGCCGTCGTCTTTCCAGACACGCTCAAAGTTGTCAGTCCCTATAGTGACGATAAAGCCAGGTGAGACAGTATTACCGACAAACTGCCCCTGCTCATCCACCGGCTGATAGAAGCCGACATCCATGTTCGGGCGTAGCATTTCACCAGTACGGTTGTTGTACAACGCCTCGCCATCCTCTTGCAGGGTGTATAGAGGAACCACGGCAGCAAACTTACGTAAACCGCTCATGCGGATATCTTCACCGCTCGGTAAATGCAAGTCTAAGCCATTGAGCACCGGGCGGTTTTGAATAATGGTTTTGATCGCTTCAGGTTCGCCATCCACATTGGTGACAGGCGTGAGATCCATGTCCGTTGTGATGACATTGGCCAAATCAAACTCTTGCGTCACGAGCAGCTGTTCGCCATCTTCAATCGCGATCTTATGCCCTGTTCCCGTGTTGTAGAGAGAGAAGGAGTAGCTCTGACCACTTTGGTAGGTTCGATCAAGCAGAACCGTTTGCGCACGGTCGAAGGACAATTGGTTTTTCGCACTGTAGTTTGTAAATGCAAGACCGATTGTGTACGCCAAAGGAAAAAGAATGAAAAGAATCATCCCTGCGATACCTGGATAGATATAGCGGTGGGCGTAGGTCTTTTTACTACCAAAGATAAACAGTGCGAGCGCGGTAAGAATGACTGTGAGCAGCGCAAACGCCATCTCACCACGAGAATACATTAGAATGGTTGCGTATCCGTTAACGATACCGACACTGCCTAGCAACGCCCATTTGATGAATACGTTTTTACTTGTAGGCAAGCTCGTTGTGGGTGATGCCATGGCATCTGTACCTTGAACTGACTGCATATGAGAACCTGCTAGCGATAAACAAAAAAAGAGAAATGAAGGAGGGGTTACCCCCTCCTCAAAAGGTCGAACAATTACTTAGTCATTTGTTTCTCTGCGTCTGCAAGTGCTGCATCCACAGTTTGACGGCCATCAACGATGTTGATGATGGCATTTTTCGCGCTGCCCCAGAAAGCGTTCATCTGAGGGATGTTTGGCATGATTTCGCCGTTCATTGCGTTGTCCATTGTCGCTGCAATGCGTTGGTCAGAATCAAGCTCACGTTGGAATGAGTTCAACGCTACCGCGCCCAGTGGCTTGTCATCGTTCACTTTGCGTAGACCGTCGTTGGTCAGTAGGTAGTTTTCAATGAACTCAACCGCAAGGTCTTTGTTTGGTGACGCTGTGCTGATACCTGCAGTCAATACACCCACGAATGGCTTAGACGATTGACCTTGGAATTTAGGTAGTGTTGCTACGCCGTAGTTGATGCCTGACTTCTCAACGTTGCCCCATGCCCAAGGACCGTTGATAGTCATCGCAACATTACCTTGGTTAAACGCAGACTCAGACACAGAGTAATCCATATCAGAAGAGATCACGCCTTTATCGACTAGACCTTTAACAAAGTTCATCGCGTCTTTTACGCCTTCGTTCGCGATACCCGCGTCTTTCACGTCGTAACCCGCTGAACCGTATTTGAATGCATAACCGCCATCAGCCGCCATAAGTGGCCATGTGAAGTACGGTTCTTTTAGGTTCCACATGATCGCTTTCTTGCCGTTTTTCTTCAGCTCAGCGTCTAGTGCTTCCACTTCTTCCCACGTTTTTGGTGGGTTAGGAACCAAATCTTTGTTGTAGATAAGAGACAATGACTCAACGGCGATTGGGTAACCGATAAGTTTACCGTCGTACTTCACTGCATCCCACGCGAAATCAACGATGCCATCTTTGATTGCTTGAGAAGGCTTGATTTCAGCAAGAAGACCCGCTTCTGCGTAACCACCAAAGCGGTCGTGCGCCCAAAACACAATATCAGGGCCATCGCCAGTAGAAGCCGTTTGAGGGAACTTGTCTTGCAGTGCATCTGGGTGAGCGACGGTCACCTTGATACCCGTATCCTCTTCAAACTTTTTACCAACTTCAGCAAGTCCGTTATAACCTTTATCGCCGTTGATCCAGATGGTAAGTTGACCTTCTTCGATAGCAGCACTTGCACCGAATGAGCCAAGAGCAACAAGAGTACCGAGTGCTACTGCGCTTAGGGCGTTTTTCATGTTCATATCCTTTTTATATTTGTGTTGTAGGGCGTCACCAGAGGATTCGCCGTATTTCGACATATATTTTTAGCCATCGTGACAAGTAACTCATCCTCCTGCTCCCTACGCCCTCCGTATTATGGCCTATTTTCGTGATCACCATCGACGAAGGTTGGCGACCCAAATCACAAAACCAGTCAGTAATGTGATCAGATTCATGCTTACCGCAAGCAATAATTTGAACTTGATCTCGCTACGCCTTTTCCTCCACCCTAAGCCTCCTCCCCCTCTACTCCCCCTACAATTAATTGTGTCGGGAGGATGTCGGCGTGATCGGTTTCTCGCAAACTACAGACATCCAAGAGTGGATGGTAAGAACCCTTTCCAGCGACGTGTTTTTACGCAACAGCTGGTTGCAATGCCGCAGGGTTTGCTGTGATGGTGCAAGCACGTGATTGTTCAGGAAACTGATTTGATACGGGGGAGACGCTTGTTTCACACGGGGGAAGCAAACCTTAATTGGCTTGATGGGTGATGTGAGCGACTCCGTCACCCATTTTTTCTTACACTCAAGTTCACCTTACCTGAATTCCTACTATTATTGCTTGCCAGATAATTCATATAATGTTGAGCAGTAAAACAAAAATATTGATCGAGGACGAGCTAGATGGCGAGTGTCACGTTAAAAAATGTATGTAAAGCTTACGGTGACGTACTTATTTCAAAGAACGTTGATTTGGAAATCCAAGAGGGCGAGTTTGTTGTCTTCGTGGGTCCATCAGGTTGTGGTAAATCCACCTTATTGCGTTGTATCGCCGGTTTAGAAGACATCACCTCCGGTGATCTGTACATCGGTGATGAGCGAATGAACGAGGTTGAGCCTTCTAAGCGCGGCGTGGGCATGGTATTCCAGTCTTACGCGCTCTACCCACACTTAAACCTTTACGACAACATGTCTTTTGGTCTCAAACTGGCAAAAGCGAACAAAGCAGAAATTGATAAGCGCGTCGAGCACGCGGCAGAAATCCTGCAATTGAGCCACCTATTAGAGCGGCAACCGAAAGCGCTTTCCGGTGGTCAGCGCCAACGCGTGGCCATTGGTCGTACGCTGGTCTCTCAGCCTAACGTGTTCTTGCTTGATGAACCGCTGTCTAACCTTGATGCCGCGCTGCGTGTTCAGATGCGCTCAGAGATTACCAAGTTGCAACGTAAGCTTGGCTGCACCATGATCTATGTAACGCACGACCAAGTCGAAGCGATGACCATGGCCGACAAAATTGTGGTCCTCGATGGTGGTTATGTATCGCAAGTTGGTCAACCACTTGAGCTTTACCACTACCCACAAAACCGTTTTGTCGCAGGCTTTATCGGCTCACCAAAAATGAACTTCATGAGCGTCTTTATAGAAGAAGTGGAAAAAGATCGCGTGATGGTTCAACTTGCTAACGGCACTACATTCTGGATTCCAGTCGATGGTACAACCGTCAATCGAGGTGAGCGTATGTCACTAGGGGTTCGCCCTGAGCACTTGTTGCCTGCCGGTGAGGGTGATGCCGTGATTGAAGGTGAAATCAACATCGTTGAGAAACTGGGTAACGAAACCCAAGTCTACATGCACATCGACGCTGCGGATGCGGACATGATTTACCGTCAACCAGACACGTTGGATGTTGATCCGGGAGATACCATAGCGGTTGGCATCCCTGCGCATCGCTGCCATCTGTTCCACAGTGATGGCCGAGCCTGTCGTCGTCTTCACCAAGAAGCGGGTGTCGCGCTCCCTAGCGCTTAATATCGAGACACCATTTATTATCCTTCTGCCCAGCCTTCTTCGCTGGGCTTTTTTATGCCTACCTCACAGCTTCTAACCCATTAATCTACAATGTTGCAAGTAATTTCATATATTCTTAGTGTGGGTATTATACTTACTGGGTTGTATGACTATACTGTTCAATAGTTGGCTAGTGAGAAGAATAAAATGGAAAATCAAGTTTCCGACATCCGTCGGACTCTGTTGTGTATCATCGCGATTGCAATGGGGCTCAACCTATTGTTGGTCGCGTATGTCACCACGCAGTACGGCGCACTCAAACGTGTTGAAACTCTGGTGGTCGAGCAGACGCCTCAGCATTTCGATATGGCCCGTAAGCTCACCGAGATAGAAAGCAGCATGGGTTACCTAGGTTTCATCCACCACTTTAAAAACTACGTCCTCAGACGCGATGACAGCTACTATCACGCGGCTATAGCCAGTTACGAGCAATCACATCAATTGCTCAGTGAACTAGCGCAGATGCAAACTACCAATGACTTCTCAACCGAAATTCAGATCCTCTCCAACACTTTAAATGAATACAAAGCCAACCTTGAACTCGCCCGCTCACTGCCCTACACCCTAACCAGTGCGGAAGTGGATGAGATCGTCTCGGTGAATGATATCGCAGCGGCGACCGCACTAAAATCAATGCAAGACTCACTGGAACCTCACTTAGCCAAAACTGCTGTCGAGGCAGAGAAGGATGTCTATCAATCCATTCGCTACACGTTAGCCTTCAACATGCTGATGATCCCCATCATATTGGGCGCAAGCTTGTATATCTTTAAGACTTCTCGACGCTCGTATCGTTTGGCTCATGAACTCAATGCGATCTTTGATGTGTCGCCTGATGGAATGCTCTACATTGAAGACAACGGCCAAATCCTCTACGCCAACAAGAAGGCTTGCCAGCTGTTTCAATACAGTTTTGAAGAGCTCACCCAGCGTAAAGTCGAAGATTTAGTTTCGCCCGAGCTAAGAGAGAAACACCAGCAATACCGTATAGACTTTATGAACAAAGCCAAACATCGCCGCATGGAGCAGCACCGATCAAACATTCAGGGGATGTCCAAGACGGGCAAGCAGTTGGATTTGGCAGTGGCGATTGCCTCTGGCAGTGACATTAACCAGAACCGAGCCGTGTGTATCGTCCGAGACTTGCAACCAACGCTCGACCTCAAGCAGCGCGCCGAAAAAGATCACCTCACTCAACTCTACAACCGCAGTGTGATGGACGATATGTTGCGCAAAGAGCTACAAAGAAGTCACCGCACTGGCGACCCTCTCTCCGTGTTTCTGATTGATTTGGATAATTTCAAAGCGGTCAACGACCACAAGGGGCATGGGGTGGGCGATCAAGTCCTCAGACAAACCGCGCAATTTCTTCTCAATCATACTCGCGCCTATGACCATGTAGGCCGCTGGGGTGGCGATGAGTTTATTGTCCTTTGCCCGAACTTAACGCCGGCAGACGGTAAGCACTACGCTGAGAGACTACGTGACGCGTTTAACCAGCTTGAGTTCAGTCAGCACCATGACATTACGCTGAGTATCGGTATTGTCACGTCCGATGAGCAGACCCATTACAACTCGAAAAACCTGTTTACCGCAGCGGACAACGCGCTCTACCGTTCCAAAAACGAGGGCAAAAATCGCGTCTACCACATAGAAGATGCCGCGGGTTGGCTGGCAAAATGACAAACGAAAGGCGCCTAGTGGCGCCTTTCATCTTATATACCCTAGCTGCGTTTTACTCGCTATCGCGCGGCTCTATCGGTTCTTGAGACTTATCCACTGCCACATAGCCGTACTCTTCAATGCGTTTTTTCGCCGCGCTGCTGGTGAGATAGTCGACAAAGGCTTGGCTCTCGTCATCAATCGATTCCGTCTTGTACAAAATGATGAAAGGACGAGCCAGCTCATATTGGCCACTGGCAATGTTGTCGTTGTTGGATTCAGTGCCTTCAAACTGAATCGCTTTGACCGAGTTGTCAATCGATCCCGTCGAAATAAAACCAATCGCCTGTTTATTGTGGTTAACGATGGTTTTCACCATGCTATTGCTGTTCACCACCAAGTTGTTCGGGCTGATATCAGACACCAAACGGCCTTTGATCACTTTGGTAAGGCCCAGCAGACTTTCAAAACTGTAACGCGAACCTGACGAATCTTCTCGGGTCACCACTGCAATGCGTTGATTCGGGCCACCGACATCTTTCCAGTTGGTGATCTTGCCTTTGTAGATATCAAACAACTGATCGCGCGTGACGTTTTTCACTGGGTTCGCTTGGTTGACTACGACCGCTAAGCCGTCATAGGCGATGGTTAATACAGACAACGACGCGTCGAGCTCACTTTCCGTCAAATAGCGCGAACTCATCCCCAAATCGGCCACGCCTTTTTTCACTAGCGTGATCCCAGCGGTCGAACCGACACCTTGCACCGCGATGTAAGTCTCGGGGTGGGCTTTGTTGTAATCCTCTGCCAAAACATCCATGACACGCGCGACAGAAGTCGAGCCAGAAATATTGACCTCAGCAGACCACGCAGAAAAGGCCACGACTGTTGACATCAAAGTGGTCAACGCAATGCGAAACATAACTTTCTCCAAACAATTAGGCAGATAACAGCCGCTATCATATTTCGATAAGATGACAATTTTGTGAAAATCGATTCAGGCGCACTGTATTCGTAATGGGTCTATGCTTAAGTACTTACTACACAGAGTGCGCATGCATGAGACTTCACGTCATGGAGTGAGAATGGGACTAGTCAGTTTGCTACAAAAACAAGCCCAAAGGCGCGCGGAAATGATCTGTAAGCATCGCAATCAAAGCTTACCCGCTGAATTTGGCAAAGCCAGCTATGAAATGGCTGGGCAAGGTGTGGTGTTCATCAAACAATTTTTTTTACTCGATTCCAACCACTGCGAATATATGTCACCGGTAGCGAAAGTGGATTGGAATGACGACCTCGGCGCTTGGCAGCTCTTTATGCTGTCACCGGAAGACTCTGACCAAGAGAGTTGGACTCCCTACCCCTATCTTCCCCCTAGCCTCGACCTCACCGCCATCATGCGAGAAGTCGATAAAGATCCCAAAGCCGTATTTTGGGACTAAAAAGGGAGCCGAGGCTCCCTTAACAACACGTATCTTGCTCTTTGGGTTTACGACGCCGGGCTCTCTTGCGTTTCAGGCGCAGCGACCACATCCGCAAAGACTTGAGTCGGTTTGGCAACCAGGCTTCGCGTCTCCTGATTCACCTCATTGAGCACCACTTCAAGCACATCGCCCAATCGATAAATCACCTCGTTGTCGATGCTCACTGTGCCTTGTTCGCCATCGCACGCGAGGCGCTCTTTGTTGGCGAGAATCAATGAGCCTGGAATAAACGCTGCTGCGCCATTTTCTAGTAGTCTCACGCGTAGCCCAGCGCGAGAAACATCGAAGATCTCTGCATGGAAAGGCGTCGCTTTTTCCACCTCTGACGCCAGTGTGCGCGCATACAACCAATCACCCACATTACGCTCAGCAATTTTATGATGCTTACGGTGCAGCGCAAGCTCTTCACCCACGGTTTCGTCTGCCATTTGTACCGGCGCTTTCCCTAAGATGTGAGCCTTAAGCATACGATGGTTAATCATGTCGCCGTACTTACGAATCGGTGAGGTCCACGTGGCGTATAAGTTTAAGCCCATCGCATAGTGCGGCAGAGGTTGATTGCCGATTTCGCTGTAAGCTTGGTATTTACGAATGCGGTTATCTAGGTAAGAGGTCTCTTGCGCCGCCAACCAGCGACGCAACTCAGCAAAACCTTCTAAGGTCGCAATAGACTCTTCCGTAAAGGGTAGCTCACCTTCTGGGTTAACCAAGTTTACCACGTCCGCGATCTTCTCTGGCTTGAAGCCGGCGTGGGTGTTGAATACACCTGAATCAAAGCTCGCTTGCAGCGTTCGACCCGCACAAATATTGGCGGTGATCATCGCTTCTTCTACCAAACGGTTCGCGCAGCGGCGCATATCCGCATGAATGGCAACCACATCGTTGTCTTCACTCAATTCGAAGCGATAGTCAGGACGGTCGGGGAACACAACCGCGTGCGTCTCACGCCATTGCGCACGTGCCAATGAGAACTGGTAGAGATCTTGAACCACTTGCGCAATGGTCTCATCCGGTTGCCAATTGTCGCAGTGGCCGGTCTCTAACCAATCAGATAGCTGGTCATACACCAAACGCGCATGAGACTGAATGTGCGCGGTAAAGAACTGAATGTCATCATCGATCACGCCATCTTTACTTACCGTCACACGACAGCACAGCGCCGGGCGCTGCTCACCTTCAATCAAAGAGCAGAGATCATCGGCAAGATCACGCGGCAACATTGGGATGTTGCGCCCAGGCAAGTAAATGGTAAAACCACGCTCACGCGCGACTTTATCCATGTCACTATCTGGAGTGATGTACGCGGTAGGATCGGCAATCGCGATCGTCAGTTCAAAATCGCCCGATTCCATTTTCTTCGCGTACAACGCATCGTCCATATCTTTGGTCGACGCGCCATCAATCGTCACAAACGGAACGTCAGTCATATCGACACGCTCAAGGTCAGCGTCGTCTTTGAGTTCCCAGTGGTCGATACCTGCTGGCTCACTGTTGGGCAAGTCATTTTGCGCTAACGTCACCCACCACGGCGCAATTTTGTCGTCTGCATCAGTGATTTTTTGTGAGATTTCAACAAAAAAGCCATTGTCACCCTTGAGCGGATGACGGATTAAGTGAGCAACAACCCAGTCGCCCTCTTTCAAATCATCGCTTTTAATGCCTTTACGCGTTTTCGCTTTCAGAGACAACTTTTTCAACTGAGGATGATCCGGCGCAACGTTCAGTTTGCCTTTGAACCATTTCACACGGCCGATGAAGCGCGTTAAGCCCTGCTCCAATAGCTCTTCCGGTTCAGCGACTTCGCGCTCTTTTTCAGTACGAATGATGGCTTTGACTTTATCCCCATGCATACATTTTTTCATGTACGGTGGTGGAATAAAGAAGCTGGTCTTGCTGTCGACTTCGAGAAAGCCGAACCCTTTCTCGGTGGCTTTAATCGTGCCTTCTTTTTTCGGAAGGGTTTCTTGGATTTGCTGCTTTAGCTGAGCGAGTAGCGGATTGTCTTGGAACATGGATACATTTCTAAGCAAAAAAATTGCGCACACTATAACATTGCCGCATCGACCAAACCACCTCACGCCGATGACAAGCGAGCAAAAGCCGCGCAAAGCGCTGAAAAAGGCAGCGAAGATGACGCTTTCATGAACACCCAGTTCAGTTTTGAGAACTTTTTGTGATGAAACTCAAGTTTTTCTGGCTTTTGTTATGTTTTTCAGGAATAATTCGCACCCTTGTTTACGTCCCTAGTGGCTTGATGCGATTTACGACTCATCCGCATCTGAACGGAATCAGCTCTTTCTGGATTGATATTGGAATTGGTAGAGCTCATGGGACCTTTAGTTGAATTAATATAGTAGGATCCCAATGACAGATTCTGTAATCAAGTTTAGTGACTTGTCACTGAACGACGCCATCCTATCCGCTCTAGACGGAATGGGCTTTGTATCTCCAACTCCTATCCAAGCAGCAGCAATCCCTCACCTGATGGAAGGCTCTGACGCACTAGGTAAAGCACAAACCGGTACCGGTAAAACAGCGGCTTTCTCTCTACCTTTGTTGAACAAACTTGACCTTGCTCAGCGCAAGCCTCAAGCGATCGTTCTTGCTCCTACCCGTGAACTGGCTATCCAGGTTGCAGCGGAAGTGAAAAACCTCGGTAAAAACATCCAAGGTCTAAAGGTATTGGAAATCTACGGTGGTACGTCCATCGTTGACCAAATGCGAGCGCTTAAAAATGGCGCGCACATCATCGTCGGTACTCCAGGTCGTGTTCAAGATCTGATTAACCGCGACCGTCTTCACCTCGATGAAGTACACACCTTTGTCCTTGATGAAGCAGATGAAATGCTCAACATGGGCTTTGTTGACGATGTAACAGCGATCATGGAGCACGCGCCTTCATCTGCACAGCGCGTTCTTTTCTCTGCGACTATGCCTCCAATGTTGAAAAACATCGTTGAGCGTTTCCTTCGTGAGCCTGTGATGATCGACGTCGCGGGTAAGAACCACACCGTTGATAAAGTAGAGCAGCAATTCTGGGTCGTGAAAGGCGTAGAAAAAGACGAAGCGATGTCTCGCATGCTTGAAACAGAAGAGACAGATGCCTCTATCGTGTTCGTTCGTACTCGTCAAGATACTGAGCGTTTGGCTGACTGGTTGTCTGCACGTGGCTTTAAAGCGGCGGCACTGCACGGTGACATCCCTCAATCATTACGTGAGCGCACCGTAGATCACATCAAACAAGGTGTGATTGATATTCTGGTTGCGACAGACGTTGTCGCTCGTGGTCTTGATGTACCACGTATCACACACGTATTTAACTACGACATCCCATTCGATGTTGAGTCCTACATCCACCGTATCGGCCGTACTGGTCGTGCTGGACGTAAAGGTAAAGCGATCCTGCTTGTGCGCACTAACCAAATGCGCATGCTACGCACCATCGAGCGCGTGACTAAATCTTCTATGGAAGAGATTCAACTGCCACTGCGTGACCAAGTTGCCCAAGCGCGCCTTGTAAAACTTGGTGAAGAACTTGCTGGTGAGAAAGAGCACAAGTCTCTAGACAAATTTGCGGAACTGGTTGAACAGCTTCAAACCACGTTAGAGATTGACGCAAGCACGCTAGCGGCTATCTTACTGAAACGTCAGCAAGGTAAACGCCCGCTATTCTACATTGGTGAAGATCCAATGGTTGAAGCAATTGAGCGTGACAAGCAACGTCGTAAAGAGCGCCGTGAAGGTGGCCGTGATGGTCGTCGCGAAGGTGGTCGTGAGCGCAACTTTAACACCCAAGATTGGGATACTTACCAATTGCAAGTGGGTCGCGAGCAAGGCGTACAAGTGAAAGACATCGTTGGCGCATTGGCGAACGAGTTGGGTCTAACTAAAGGCTCTATCGGTGCGATCAAGCTGGCTCAAGGCGAAACGTACGTTCAATTGCCAAAAGCGATGTCTTCTGACACGGCAAGCAAACTTCGCAAGCTGCGTATTCGTCAGAAGCAAGTGGATGCCGTGGTCTGTGATTTTGACGACTTCCGCGAGCCTCGTGGACGTCGTGACGGTGGTCGCCGTGAAGGCGGACGTCGCGAAGGTGGCTTTGGTGGTCACCGTGGTCGTGATGGCAACCGCGAAGGTGGTTACCGTGGCAACCGTGAAGGTGGTCGTGGTCATCGCGAAGGCGGCCGTGATGGCGAACGTCGCTTCGACCGTAACCGTGGTGGTGATCACCGTGGTAACTACCGTGGCGAACGCGGCCATGGTAAAGCACGCCACTCTGAAGCTTAATCTTCATTGGTTAAATAAGAAAAAGGTACGCATTGCGTACCTTTTTTTGTGTCTTTTGTTGTTAGGATTGAACCGTTTGACCTGGCAATCAGGCCGTTCGACCAAAAATGTATTTATCCATCATGGCCACCATTTTGCCAATTTCTGGTTTCGTAATGGTGTCATTCGCGCCAAGTGCCAGTGCTTTTGCTCGGTTGTCCTCACTCATCAAAGAAGAGAACATCACGATGGGGATCGATTGATACGCTTCGCTCTCTCGAAGGCGTTTAACTAAGTGCATGCCATCCATACGAGGCATCTCTACATCCGTCACCACACCATCGATCAACTCGTTGACCGGTAAGTTTTCCTCTTTCGCCACTTCAATCAAATTCATCAGCTTGTCGTGTGCTTCACCACCATCTTTACAAGCAATGATGTTGTAGCCAGATGAACTCAAGGTATCTTGGATTAGAGAGCGGATAAAAGCAGAGTCATCGACCACCATGATGGTTTTGCCATTACGTTTGGTTATCATCCGTTGGTTCATATCGACGCTCTTATCTTCTTTCACGTCGTATTTATCCATAGACAATTCTGGGTTAATGTCGGCAATGATTTTTTCAAAGTCGAGGATCATGATGAGGTTGCCATCTTTACGGACCACCGCAACAACGCAGTCTTGTTCGCCCGCTTCTAAAAACTGGCTTGGTGACTCAACGTCATTCCACGAAATACGGTGAATGCGACTGATACTGTCAATCAAAAACCCATTGGTCATATTGTTGAAGTCAGTGACAATAACAAACTTTCGAGCGAGATCTGGGTTGGTCGGGACACCGAGCCAGCCAGCCAAATCCACCAGCGGGGTCAAAATATCACGTGATGAAAATACGCCCACCATATGCGGCTGTGCGTTGGGGTAATCGGTGGTTTCCGGCACCTGAATCACTTCGCGTACTTTGGCGACGTTGATACCGTAATAACACGTTTTGGTTTTACCATTTGGGAGCTGTTTTTCTAAATGAAATTCAATGATTTCCAGCTCATTGGTACCGCTCTCAGTGAGTATCGTGCTGCTAGATACGCTCATAATGACTTATTGCCTGCTCTCAACTTGATGATATACGCCTTTTTAACCGCTATTCACGCTTTTGTAAATTGCCACCCCGTAGGTTCGACGTAGGAATAACCAAATTTGCGTCGATTCCGTGACGAATAGCGAGGTCTGTGCGTTGTGGTACTTTTAGTGTAGACAGGATTGTCAGCATGATCACTGAAAAATCATCACGCTAATCAATCCGAATCTGCCTGAGTAAAAAGTCGGCACTATGAGAGCGACAACTTTTTCACTGTGTGACGCTCGACCAAGGTCGGCTCTAGTTGCACGACTTGGCTCTCCTCGACGCTGTTTTCAAGACGCTGCAATAGTGCCTCGACCGCCGCTTTGCCGAGTCGATACTTAGGTTGGTGGATAGTGGTTAAAGCGGGTGTCATAAAACGAGCGATATGAATATCGTCATACCCGATGATAGAGAGCTGATCCGGAATTTTGATCCCTAACTCAGCCGCAGCGTTGATCACGCCAAGTGCCATCATGTCATTGCAGACAAAAATCGCACTGGGCAGCGGCCCTTTCTCGACCATCTTATGCAGTGCGTTGTAACCGCCTTCACACTCAAAGTCGCCTTCGATGATCCAGTTCGCTTTGAACTCATTGCCCGCTTCGTTCATCGCGCGTTTATACCCTTCATAGCGCATCTGCGCTTGGTGTTTTGCCAGTGGCCCGGTGATACACCCAACCTGAGTATGACCACAATCAATCAAATATTTCGCCGCTAAATAGCCGCCGCGTAGAGAGTTGTCTTGAATCTTGTCGCTGGTAAACAGCATCGGGCCCCAATCCATGACGACAACGGGGATGTCTGGGTATTTGTCAAAGATATCGATGCGCTCGCCTTCAAGCGACGAGCACATCAAAATCAGCCCATCGACACGCTTTTGCAGCAGAGTATTGATCGATTGACGCATCCGCTCATGATCGCCTTCGGTGTTGCACAAGATCAGGTTATAGCCTTGATGATAACAGCTGCGCTCTACGCCCTTGACCACCTCACCAAAAAATGGGTTCGTCGAGGTCGTCACCAGCATACCGATGGTGTTCGTACGATTGACTTTAAGACTGCGCGCAAGCGCCGATGGCGTGTAATTGAGCTGAGAAGCGGCTTGATTAACGCGCTCGGAGATCGCTTCACTCACAAAACGCGATTGGTTGATCACATGGCTAACCGTAGAGGTTGAGACCCCTGCCAGTTTGGCAATATCTTTCATGGTCGCCATATCATCGTCTCCTTACTACAGCGATATTATGGCTGCCGACCCGGCAGCCATCTAGACAAGCTAGACTCGCTCAGCAAGAAACGCTTCCACTTCTTGACGACTAGGAATAGACGTTTGCGCGCCGAACCGGGTCACGGAGAGCGCCGCCGCTGCATGAGCGAACCTAATCGAAGATTCTAGAGGCAAATCCTCTAATAAGCCAGTGACCAAGGCCCCATTAAAGGTATCCCCTGCGGCTGTGGTATCCACAGCCTCAACACGAAAACCTTGGATAAGTTCCCCCCGTCCATTTTGACTGAGCCATACGCCCTTAGCGCCCAGAGTAATGAGCACGATCTCAATACCTTTCTGGTGCAAGGCATTCGCGGCTTGCTGCGCTGAAGCATCATCGGTCACCGTGATCCCGGTCAGCACTTGCGCTTCGGTCTCATTTGGGGTGATGACATCCACACACGCCAGCAACTCATCGCTGAGCACCTGCGCAGGGGCCGGGTTTAAAATGACATTGGTGCGCGCTTCTTTGGCAATGCGGGCGGCTTTCTCAATGCCGCACATCGGGGTTTCCAATTGCATTAATAGATAGTGAGCTTGACGAATCGCTTGGCAATCTTCGTTGTCTATCGCCTCTGCAATCAGCTTCGCGTTCGCCTCCGCTGAGATGCAAATGCTGTTTTCACCGCTGTCAGCCACTTGGATCATCGCAATCCCAGTCGGACAGTTAGGTTGCATTTTCACGCCAGAGATGGCGATTTTATCTAACTTAAAGCTCTCACGGATGTTAATGCCAAACGCATCATCGCCGACACATGCGATAAATCCGACATCCGCATTGAGCCGAGCGGCCGCTACCGCTTGGTTGGCGCCCTTGCCACCAGGAATGACTTGATAATGTCGACCGTGCAGCGTCTCACCTGGACGCGGGAAAGAAGGCACCTGAAGAACATGGTCAGCGTTAACACTACCCAATACCACTAACTTATTCATAGAAAATTCCTCGGCTCGAGTGAACCTTGTTTCGAGTTACGCTAAATACCTTTTCACTCACAAGGATGACTCTCGCTCGGTTTTATCAAAACTAAGCCTTGTAAGTGCAAAGGTATTCGCCCTCCTACTCCCCTTCAGGCAAAGGAAGTAGGAAGGCTCGCACGATCACCATGCGTTATTTCATGACGTGATTACTTAGTCACAACTTTCAACGGTACTGGGATGTATGCTTCAACGCTTTCCCCTTTCAGCACTTTCGCTGCGGTCTCGATGCCCAATGCACCAATCAGATCCGGCTGCTGAGCAATGGTCGCCTCCAGTTTCCCACGGTTAACCGCGGCAATGCCGTCGTCTGTGCCGTCAAAACCAACGATCACAACCTCTTTACCCGATGCTTCGACCGCGCGCAGTGCACCCAGTGCCATCTCATCGTTTTGGGCGAAGACGGCTTGTACATCTGGGTTCGCTGCCAACAAGTTTTCCATTACGTTCAAACCTTTAGTACGGTCAAAATCCGCTGGCTGACTGGCCAACAGTTCCATTTCGCTGCCTTTCACCGCGTTCATGAAACCTTCACCACGCTCACGCGCTGCCGAGGTACCCGCGATACCTTCAAGCTGAATCACTTTGGCTTTCATGCCCACTTTTTCAACGATGTAGTTACCTGCAAGCTCGCCCCCTACAACGTTATCTGACGCAATGTGGCTGACAACCTCACCACGGCTTGCACCGCGGTCAAGCGTCAGCACAGGGATATTGCTGCGGTTTGCCATACGAATCGCGTTCGATACCGCATCAGAATCGGTTGGGTTGATTAAGATCGCTTTGACGCCACGTACCGTAAGGTCTTCCACGTTGGAGAGCTCTTTACTTGGGTCATTTTGCGAGTCCAGAACGATCAGCTCGTAACCCAACTCTTTCGCCTTCGCTTCCGCGCCATCTTTCATGGTGACAAAAAATGGGTTATTCAACGTTGAGAGGACAATCGCCATCGTGTCTTGCGCATGAGCGGCAACAGACACAGTGGATGACAGCAGAGCAGCAGAGATAAGAGTTGCTAGTTTTTTCATTGTTTTAGTCCTTTATGTAGGGGGAGACTCGAAGTGTGACCACGACGAGTCAGAGTTAACCTAATTACTTGTTTTTGTTATCGACCAGTACCGCAAGTAGAATCACTACGGCCTTGGCGATCATTTGGTAGTAAGAGGAGACATCGAGCAAGTTCAGCGCATTGTTCAAGAAACCAATGATCAGTGCGCCAATCAAGGTGCCCATGATTCGCCCTTTACCACCCATTAAGCTGGTACCACCTAATACCACCGCTGCGATGGCATCCAGCTCATAGCCCATACCTGCCGTCGGTTGCGCTGACGACAAGCGAGAAGTGATGATGATCCCTGCCAGTGCCGCCAACAAACCACAGATGGCGTACACTCCGATTTTCACTCGGTCGACGTTAATGCCCGATAAGCGAGTGGCCGACTCATTACCGCCCAGCGCGTAGACGTAACGACCAAAACGAGTGTGATTGAGTAGATACCATGCCGCTGCAAATACCACGACCATCAACCAGACCGGAACAGGGATCCCTAAGGCGTAGCCCGTACCAAACCAAGCGAACGCATCGGCGGTATCGGTAAAGCCGGTTGAAATAGGACGACCATCGGTGTACACCATAGTGACACCACGCAGAAGGGTCATGGTGACCAAGGTTGCGATAAACGCCTGCACCTTACCTTTGGCAATGATGATCCCGCTGATCGCGCCCAGCGCCGCCCCCGCCAGCAGTGCGGTTGGCACGGCGATCAGTACCGGAACTTCCAGTGCAATCATGCTCGCGGCAAAAGCACCACATAAGGCCAGCACAGAGCCGACGCTCAAATCGATGCCCGCGGTTAAAATCACCAGCGTCATCCCCACCGCAATGATTGCATTGACCGAGGTTTGGCGAAGAATATTTAAAATGTTATCAAGGGTGAAAAAGTTCGGGTTTAAGAACGACACCACGACAATCAAAAACAGCAGGGCAATCAAAGATTTCTGTTCGATTAACCACTCTTTGCTCAGCAGCTTTTTGCTGTGGCTTGGGTTCGCTTTAGTTAGGGTTTTGCTGCTCATGCTGCATCCTCAATACGCTTTTTACCGACGGCACACGCCAGTAGTGTTTCCTGGTCTGCCTCTTTGGCATCAAATTCGCCGCTAATTCGGCCCTCGTGCATCACTAAAATGCGATCACTCATTCCGAGCACTTCTGGCATTTCCGACGACACTAAGATGATGCTCATCCCATCGGCTTTAAATTTATTAATCAGTTGGTAGATCTCTTTCTTGGCGCCGACATCCACGCCGCGTGTGGGCTCATCGAGAATCAGCACTTTAGGCTTGGTCATCAAGCCTTTCGCAATCGCTACTTTTTGCTGATTGCCCCCCGATAAGTTGCCAATAATCTGCTCTCGACTTGGCGTCTTGATGTTAAACAGACGAATAAAATCATCGACGGCAATCACTTCATCGCTATGTTGAATACGCCCGCCCTTGGTGAGCTTATCCAGTGAACAGAGCGACATGTTCTCTTTGACAGAAAGCCCAAGCACCAGTCCATCGCCTTTACGATCTTCAGAGATATAGGCAATACCATTTGCCAGCGCATCTTGTGGGTTTTCTGGATTGACCGTTTTGCCATTGAGATTGATCACGCCCCGCTCACTTGGCAGCGCACCGTAGATCACTTTCATCAGCTCAGTACGTCCAGCGCCCATCAGGCCAGAAACGCCCAAGATCTCACCTTGGTTTAAGGTAAAGCTGACATCTGAAACACCCGAACCGGTCAGGCCAATCACTTCCAAACAGACCTTGCCATGCGAAACCGCGATGCGTGGGTACTGCTCGTCCAATTTGCGTCCGACCATCATCTCAATCAGGCCATCTTCATCGGTATCAGACACCGGACATTCACCAATGAACTTACCATCACGCAGCACGGTAATGTCATCACAAATCTGGAAAATTTCCTTGAGGCGATGGGAGATATAGACAATGCCGCAACCCTGATCGCGCAGTTCATTGATCACCGCAAACAGCGATTCCGTTTCGGTATCGGTCAAGGCATCGGTCGGCTCATCCATAATGATAACTTTGGACTCGAATGAGAGTGCCTTGGCAATTTCCACCATTTGCTGCTCACCCAAACTCAACTCACCCAACAACTGCTTCGAGCTGTGTTTCACGTTCAAGCGGCGCAACAATTTATCCGCTTCCGCGTACATGGTGTCCCACTGAATGCGCCCCAACGCAGAGGTAAATTCGCGGCCTAAGAAGATGTTTTCCGCAATCGTCAACTCAGGGATCAGGTTCAGCTCTTGGTGAATAATGCTGATACCTGCTTGTTGTGAGTCCCTTGGTCCTTTAAAAGCCGCGGGTTGGCCCTGATAGTGGATGGTTCCGCTATCTTTGGTGTAGATGCCGGTCAGGACTTTCATCAAGGTTGATTTGCCTGCTCCGTTCTCCCCCATCAGCGCCATCACTCGGCCTGGGTACACATTGAGACTGGCGCTATCTAGGGCTTTGACCCCAGGAAACGCTTTGTCGATGTCACTCAGTTGTAAGATAGCTTGAGACATAATTGTTCCTGTCTTTGTGCAGCGTCACCGCGTCACACGATGTCGCCAACGTCATGATGGTTAAAACACGACGCCCGATTGGAAGATAACATTGGCATACGGTGTACATTCGCCCGTACGCACAATCGCACGACTGCGCTCGCTACGCTGTTTAAACGCTTCATGAGAGAGGGTGTGCACTTCGATTGTCTTACCTGACGTGCGACGCTCCTCATCGATCAACGCCATCAATGCTCGATGATGCTCAGGGCTGACTTCGGCAAACTCTTGCGCCACGATCACTCCTTCAATCTGCGCTTCACTTAGCCAGACACGCACCGTATCTAAAAAGCTGGGCACGCCATAAGTCAGCGCCAAATCGATGCGCTGCACCGACTCTGGAATAGGCAAACCGGCATCACACACGGTGATTTCATCGGTATGGCCGAGTGTCGCCGCTAGGTGGGACAACTCCGCATTCAGTAGGGAACTTTTTTTCATGTAGGGAACCTTTTTTCATGTAGGGAACCTTTTTCTCGTTCATCGTTTCGCTGGCCGTGGGCTTCTCTTACCGGAAACAGCGCGATCACATCGCGTTAATACCCCTGTCGCTGATTGAAGCGCTGTTTAAAACACCTTGCTTTAATCAACCTTGTAAACACCATCGAAACGTTTCGATGAAATAATAGAACGCTCAGTGATGAATGCGATACCTCTTCGTTGAGAGTGTGAGAATGATCGATAGAAACGAGCAACACGCCGACAAAAAAGTGATCGCATTCACTTTCAAGACGGTCGGACCAGACACGTTTTATCGATGCGATGAATAGATAAGTATAAAAAGTGACCGAGAATAAAAGAGAAAAGGCACGACCCATCGTTGACTCACATCAATGACTGGCCGCGCCCTAATGAGAGGGGAATGCGTTTAAACGCGTTCCTCAAGTGCAATGTTGTTGTTTGCCCAAAGTAGCGCTTGCAAACGGTTTTTTGCGTTGATTTTCTTGAAGATATTGTGCAAGTGGGTCTTCACCGTGTTCTCACTGACGAACAATTCATCGGCGATCTGTAAGTTAGATGCCCCATGCCCAAGTAGCCGCATGATCTCTTTTTCTCGCTTGGTCAAACTGGCGTAGGATTGCGACGTGGTCACGGTGTTAGCACAGCGAAAGTGTTCGATGTAATCCTGGGCCAGTTTACGAGACAGCCACATCTCATCTTGCATGATCTTTTCCATGCCTTTGAGAAGCAGCGATAAATCGTCATCGTTATAAAATACGCCCACCAAGTTGCGCCACTTGAAGAGTTGCGTAGAAGGCACCTCTTGTGGGCAGTTAATCACGATCTCACGCGACACATGGTCATTGTTCGTTTTTGCTTGGCTGTACAGTTCAAACTTTTCTTCGTCGATGTACTGAAAATCGAAGAGTACAAAATCACCTAACAAGCTGCTATCGAAGTGCCCCGACTGCAAATCTTCCATGGTGACAATGTTCACTTTGAGGTGTAATCCCTGCTCAAGAGAATCTCGAAACAGTTTTGATTGCATACTTACGTCTGATAAAAGCGTAATTTGGTAGTGATGTCCATTTGTCATAGTAATAGTCCTAGCTCAACCCATTCACAATTTAAAACTATCGTTTAGCACAGATTAGTCAACGTGGATGATTGAGACATTCCTCAAGTTTTATACGCAATTACTCCAATATTCAGATATTTATATTGATTATCTCATTTTTAAGAATCGAAACAGATCGATTTTAACCTTGTGATCTTTCTCTCAAGTGCCATTTCAGCGTGCCAGAAAGTAGCAATAAAACCAAAAAGAGTAGACCTGAGCTCCCTCCACCACCGCCACTTGATGGAGAGGACGTCGTTTCAGTGCTGTAGACCAAACGACGCTGGCCATTGCTTGTCACCACATAGGTTTTTGGCGTTTCTTGCCCGTTAATGACCCGCTCGATCCAATCCTGATAATCGTACACATCGGTAAAAACCGAAGTCACACTCACCGATTGATCACCACACTGAGAAGGACCAAAACTGGTGATCCCCACCTGAACAAACTCGACGCCATTGTCCCAATAGACAGGGCCTCCGGAATCGCCACTGCACGTCGAGTTTCGGTAACCGGCTGAGATCTCACCACTGAAACAGAGTTGTTTGCTGGTAATATTACTGCCAAACTCGCTACGGCAAGTGGCGGTGGAGACGTAGTCCAGCGTCGTATCTCGCGCTTGCGTGCCGCCATCAGTACCACCTTCGATCAAGCCATGCCCGACGGCTTTAAAGGTATCGCTATCACTGAAGCTATTGTTGACTGTTGAATTGATAAGATAGGTGTAGTCGCTCGCACTGACCGCCGTTTCGAGCTTGATGATGGCAATGTCATTCGGCCAAAGCGCCGCTTCACTGTTTTGGTAGTTATCGGGGTAATAGAACTCGCTTGCGCGCGCTTGTTCTGCGTTGAGAAAATCATCCTCATCATCAAGCCCCGGCGCGACGACGGTGTAGAGCATTAAATCATCATCACCATAAATGCAGTGCGCCGCCGTTAACACGTAACGACTGTTTATGAGCGTTGCGCCGCAAAATGAGGAAGGCTGATAGACGCTGTCCGTTTTATAAAACAAGCTGGCAAAGGTGGGGTAATCCGTTAAATCGGTCGTCGTGCCATTGACAATATACGGCGAGATTTCTGCGGCACTTACACAGGCGGTGGACACCATCATCGCCCACCCTGCCACTCTCCATCGACCCATCATGCTCATCCCTCACGACACTCTACTCAATAAGTTTAGTTTACGAGTGTCGCTTGTGAGAAGATCGACGCCATTTAAGCGTGACGACGTTGACCAAACAGAACAAGTGCCAATAAGGAGAAGAGGCCAAGGCTACCGCCGCTACCAGAGGAAGAGGTGGTTGTTGTATCTGACACGACATCTGCGCTATCAATCACCGTACCGCTGCTCGTTTGGTATAAAGTCCGTGTACCATTTGACGTGGTCACATAGTACTTGGCGGTCTCACCGCCACTGATCACCGACTGAATCCAACTATCGTAGTCATACACCTCCGTAAATACGGAAGAGTAGTCATAAGCCTTCGCTCCACACGTTTTGAATCCCCAACTGGTGATCCCAATTTGCACGTAGGCGGCACCATTGTACCAAAACACTGGTCCACCAGAGTCCCCTTCGCATGTGGAGTTTTTGTAGTTACCGGACACTTCCCCATCAAAACAGAGCTGTTTGTCGGAAATGCTCGAATCGCAGGTCGAACTTGGTGAGATGATATCGAGAGAGGTAGCTTGGAGGTAGCCACTGCTGGATTGATTCCCCTCAATTAAACCATGACCGATAGCGATAAAATTATCGCTCGATTTCGATTCAACATACGTATCGTTGGCTATGCTGTTGAGCGAAGCACTGTAGTCTGGATTACCACTGATCGTTGATTCAAGTTTTAAGATCGCGATGTCGTCTGGCCAAGGCGCGGAATCAACATAAGTGTCCGGATAATAGTACTCTTTCACTCGGTATTTATTGGACGAGCTCAAATAGTCGGCCGTATCTTGGAGTTGGGGAACCACCCAGTAGTGAAGCATCTCACTCTCGGCACCGTACACACAATGCGCCGCTGTCAGCACGTACTCAGCGTTGATGACCGTCGCGCCGCAGCGATAACCATAGTAGGCGTCATCATCAAAATATAAACTCGCAAATGAGGGATAGCTGCTGACTGAAACATCATCACCATTCACTATATAAGTAGACACATCGGCGGCATAGAGCGGGGTCGCGAGCATGACACCCAATAAGAGAAATACGTTTTTCATTCAATAAATCCTTGAAACAGCAGCCTTGATTCTACCCAATTATTGATACAAAAAAACCTCTCCGCAGAGAGGCTTATGCACAATATCTATCATTTAACCATGATTAACCGCGATAGTATCTCTGAGGGACAAACGGCATTTTTTCAACGGTCATGGGCAGTTTTTTACCACGAACCTCGGCAAACAGAGTAGTGCCGATGCTGGCTAGATCGGCGCGGACATACGCCATAGAGACGGGCTTGCCGGCATTCGGGCCTGCGGTGCCGCTGGTGACGATGCCGATTTTGTTGTCTGATTCATCAAATAACTCAGTGCCTTCACGAACTGGCGCTTTGGTTTGACCCACAAGACCGACGCGCTTGCGCGAGACATCTTTCGATTCAATTTGACCAAGAATAATGTCGGCCCCTGGGAAGCCCCCTTCTCGCTCACCGCCGATGCGACGCACTTTCTGGATGCCCCAAAGCAAACTAGCCTCAACCGGTGTCGTGGTCGGGTCAAGGTCATGGCCGTATAGACATAGACCACACTCTAAGCGCAGAGAATCGCGCGCGCCTAGGCCAATCCACTCCACCTCATCTTCCGCCGTTAAACAGGTCGCCAACTCCTGCGCGTGCGAGTTCGGCACCGAGATTTCAAATCCGTCTTCGCCAGTGTAGCCGCTTCGGCTGATCACGCACTCCACACCCAATAAGTTGAGGCGCTTGACATCCATAAAGACCATATTCGCTACATCAGGGTTCAATCTTGCCAATACGTCCACCGCTTGCGGGCCTTGAATCGCAAGTAAGGCGCGATCTTCAATCACCTCCAGCTCCACACCCGATGGCAAATGTGCTTGCAAGTGATCGATGTCTTGCTGTTTGCATGCTGCGTTCACCACGACAAACAAGTGATCGCCTAAATTGGCCACCATTAAGTCATCCATAATGCCGCCGTTGTCGTTGGTAAAAAACGCGTAGCGCTGATTGCCTACAGGCAAATCAATGATATCGACAGGAACCAAAGACTCAAGGAAGGCCGCTGCCCCTTCACCATGCAATCGCAATTGTCCCATGTGGGACACATCAAAAAGTCCGGCAGCGTCTCGGGTATGAAGATGCTCTTTCTTAACGCCGAGTTTGTATTGCACAGGCATATCATAGCCAGCGAACGGCACCATCTTTGCGCCCGCTTCAACATGCAGAGTATGAAGAGGGGTTTTCAGTAATTCTTGAGTCATTGTTGTCTCCATGTGATCCGGTCCGTTTTCCTTGAGAGGAAACCTTGTTTCCAATAATAAACACGACGATGGCGAGAATGCACCCTAAATAAGAGCGGGAGAAGTGAAAGTGTGACATTTAACATTAAATTCACAACAAGGCATCTCAATAAAAACGCCGCTTTGAGCAAGATTCGATCAAAGCGGCGTTATTCTACGCATAAACAATACAAAAGCAAACGTTTGCTTTCACTATAAGAAATTTACATCTGATTCACGTTATTTGGCTGTCACCCACAAAATATGCGCGTCTTGCTCACTGGTTGAGATCAACATGTGGCCCATATTGGCGTCATAATAGACGCTGTCACCTACCGTCAACTCAATCGGTTCATAAAACTCTGAATAGAACCGAACCGTGCCCGATAAGATCAATAGAAACTCTTCGCCGTCATGACGAACCCAGTCGCTGTACTCTTCAAAACGCCTCGCATGGACGCGGCTTTTGAAAGGCATCATCTTTTTATTGGACAATTGAGTAGCCAGCAATTCGTGTTCATACGTCTGCGTGGGGTGCGGTTTGCCGTGCCCAACTCGGGTGACATCTCTTCGCCCTGTTGCGACTTTTTTTCTAGGCGGCTCAAAGAGTTGCGGCATATCTATCGCCAACCCCGATGCCAATTTTTGCATCGCTTGAAAAGTCGGTGATATTTGCTCGTTCTCAATTTTACTGAGCGTTGAACGCGCGAGCCCAGTGCGTTGACTGGCTTCCTCAAGCGTGATGCCTAACTTGCTACGAATCTCTTTGATGCGCTCGCCTAACTTAAGCGGCTCGATGTTTTGATCACCCGCTTCCTTCGCTAGGGTGATGGACGGGTACTCATCGTAGATATCTTCTGACATGTTTCCCTCAGTCATACTTTCTTCGCTTCCTATATGGATTTCATTGTGCCCCAAGGTCGTGCAACTGGAAAGGTGAGGATAGGAAATATAGTGTGCACTCGTTAACAAAAACCGCAAGCGTGTTTCCAATAGGAAATTTTTGGTTGATTGTTGATGCAACTCCCGCTATGTTACCAACTTGTTAGTTGTCGAGATGCATTTATACCCCAGTGTTTCGCACCAGTTTTGCGACCAAGTTGGGTTTTCCCCTCTCTTTTCGGGGCATGGATTTACACAAAATTTAGTCAGCACGCTGACGACTCAATTGGAAGGTCATCGACTATGAACAACACCTATCACAATCATCGCTTAGAGAATTTTTTCTCAACTCAACTCAGTGCCACCGACGATGCCGTCTTTGCCGGCATCCAAGCAGAGCTGTCTCGACAAAACGAACAGATCGAGTTGATCGCTTCAGAAAACATTGTGTCAAAAGCGGTGATGCAGGCTCAAGGCACCTGCCTAACCAACAAATACGCCGAAGGTTACCCAGGTCGCCGCTACTACGGTGGCTGTGAGCATGTCGATACGGTCGAGGCCATCGCTATCGAACGCGCTAAAAAACTTTTTCACTGTGAATACGCAAACGTTCAACCTCACTCTGGCGCACAAGCAAACGGCGCCGTCATGCTCGCACTGCTGCAACCGGGCGATACCATTTTAGGCATGTCTCTTGATGCAGGCGGCCACCTCACACACGGCGCAAAACCTGCGCTATCGGGTAAATGGTTCAACGCAGTGCAATATGGGGTGGATCGCGACACACTCGAAATCAATTACGACGATGTCCGAGCACTGGCAAAAGCGCATCAACCGAAGCTTATCATCGCCGGTGGCAGCGCCATTCCTCGTACGATTGATTTTGCCCAGTTTCGCGCGATTGCTGACGAAGTCGGTGCTTTGCTGATGGTCGATATGGCGCACATCGCCGGCCTTATCGCTACTGGCGCGCACCCAAGCCCTCTTCCCTATGCTGATGTGGTCACCACAACGACGCACAAAACCCTACGCGGCCCACGTGGTGGCATGATTTTGACCAATGATGAAACCATCATCAAAAAGATTAACTCTGCCGTGTTCCCAGGGCTGCAAGGAGGACCATTGATGCATGTTATTGCAGCGAAAGCGGTGGCGTTTGGTGAAGCACTCGGGCCAGAGTTTAAGACTTATATCAATTCGGTGATCAGCAACGCAAAAGTTCTTGCCGAGGTGTTGCAAACTCGCGGGTGTGACATTGTGACAGGCGGTACGGACACGCATTTGATGCTCGTCGACCTGAGGCCAAAAGGGTTAAAGGGTAACAAAGCAGAAGAAGCGCTTGAGCGTGCCGGGATCACATGTAACAAAAATGGCATCCCATTCGATTCTGAGAAGCCTATGATTACATCGGGCATTCGATTGGGAACGCCTGCGGGAACCAGCCGCGGCTTTGGCGCTGAAGAATTCAAACTTATCGGACAATGGATTGGTGATGTTCTGGACGGGTTAGTCGATAACCCTGAAGGAAATACAGAAGTAGAGCAACGCGTTCGCAAAGAAGTGAAAGCCTTGTGTCATCGCTTCCCACTGTACCAATAATCAATTTTATCTTAGTTATTTTGGAGATTAAGCAATGGACAAAACACTGAAGTTTGCAGATAGCCATGAGTGGGTACGTGACAACGGTGATGGCACTGTAACTATCGGTATTTCTGAGCACGCTCAAGAAATGCTTGGCGACGTGGTCTTCGTCGACCTACCGGAAGTAGAAGACGAGATTGAAGCCGGCGACAGCTTCTCGTTGGTTGAATCGGTTAAGGCCGCTTCTGATATTTACGCGCCGATCACCGGTGAAATCATCGAAATCAACGAAGAGCTCGAAGACAGCCCAGAGCTAATCAACGAAGAACCGTATGAAGGCGGCTGGATCGTCAAAGTGAAGATGTCGGATCCTTCTGAGCTTAATGACCTAAAAGACGCCGAAGAATACCTAAACTCAATCGAAGACGAGTAATAAGCACAACAGCAAAGCTGCCCCCATCTAGGAGGCAGCTTTTTTTCACGGTTCGCTCAGCGAACTTTGGAGCAGGTAAAGGACAATGACTGAATTACTTCAAAGCCTCAGCACACAAAATGAGTTCGTTGCTCGCCACAACGGCCCAAACACACAAGACCAACAAGCCATGTTGGCGGCCATCAATGCCACCAGCTTAGATGCTCTGATTGAGGAAACGGTGCCGCCGCAGATTCGTCTTGAGCAGCCACTGAGCTTGGCCCCAGCCAAGAGCGAAGCGGATATGCTGAGCGCTATGCGTCAGTTCGCCGATCAAAACCAAGTCAAGCGCACTTTCATTGGTCAAGGCTACTACAACACCTTCACGCCCAACGTGATTCTGCGTAACGTGATGGAAAACCCAGGTTGGTACACGGCCTACACGCCCTATCAGCCGGAAATCTCACAAGGACGTTTGGAATCTCTGCTCAACTTCCAACAGATGGTGATGGATTTAACCGCGATGGACATCGCGAACGCCTCCCTTCTGGATGAAGCAACTGCAGCAGCAGAAGCGATGACGCTGTGTAAACGCGCCGGCAAGAGCAAGAGCAACGTCTTTTTTGTTGCCGATGATGTGCACCCTCAAACGATTGAAGTCGTCAAAACGCGTGCAAAATACATCGGCTTTGATGTCACCATAGGGTCACTGGACTCTCTCCCAGAACAAGACGTATTCGGTGCCTTGGTTCAATACCCTGGTACCACAGGCGAAGTGCGCGATTTGAGCGACGTGATCGCCAAAGCGCAAGCCAACAAAACACTGGTTGCGGTTGCGACCGACCTACTCGCGTGCGCACTGCTTAAGCCAGCGGGCGAAATGGGCGCAGATGTGGTGATTGGTTCAGCGCAACGTTTCGGCGTACCTATGGGTTACGGCGGCCCACACGCAGCGTTTATGGCGACGCGTGACAAACACAAGCGCACCATGCCAGGACGCGTGATTGGCGTATCCATTGATGCCAACGGCAACCAAGCCCTGCGTATGGCGATGCAAACCCGTGAGCAGCACATCCGCCGCGAAAAAGCGACATCGAACATCTGTACCGCGCAAGCACTGCTGGCCAATATGGCGTCGTTCTACGCGGTTTACCACGGCGCACAAGGTCTACGTACCATCGCACGCCGCACGCATCACATGACAGCAATTTTAGCCGCTGGCCTGACCAAATCTGGCTTCGAGCTGGCGCACAACAGCTTCTTCGATACCATTACCATCAATTCAGGCAGCCAAACAGAGGCGCTGTATGCTAAAGCACAAGCGGCAGACATCAACCTGCGCCTGATCGCAGATAAAGCGCAACTGGGCGTGAGTTTGGATGAAACCACCACCACTGATGACATCGCCGCGCTATTTGACGTGTTTGGTGTGAAAGAAGAGATCAACGGACTGTCGTCAGAAATCGGTGGCAATGAGTACGCCGCGATTCCTGAAACGCTGCGCCGCACGTCAGCGTACCTAACGCACCCAGTCTTCAACACGCATCACAGTGAAACGCAGATGATGCGTTACCTCAAGCAGCTTGAGAACAAAGACTTCTCACTGACACACGGCATGATCCCGCTCGGCAGCTGTACTATGAAGCTCAACGCCGCAGCCGAGATGATTCCTGTCACCTGGCCTGAGTTCGGCGCTCTTCACCCGTTTGCGCCACTAGAGCAAGCCGCAGGCTACGCGGCATTGGCGAAAGATCTGAAAGAGAAGCTGTGTGAAATCACAGGTTATGATGATTTTTCATTGCAGCCTAACTCTGGCGCGTCGGGTGAGTACGCGGGTCTGATTGCTATTCAGCGTTACCATGAGAGCCGTGGCGAAGGTCACCGTAATGTGTGTCTCATCCCAAGCTCAGCGCACGGCACCAACCCTGCGACGGCCTCAATGGTGTCGATGAAAGTCGTGGTGGTGAAATGTGATGAAGACGGCAACATCGATTTGACCGATCTGGCGGACAAAATTGAAAAGCACGCTGACAACCTCTCTAGCATCATGATCACCTACCCTTCCACACACGGCGTGTACGAAGAGCAAGTGAAGCAGGTGTGTGAAATGGTGCATGCGGCGGGTGGCCAAGTTTATCTAGACGGTGCCAACATGAACGCGCAGGTAGGTTTGACCTCACCGGGCTTGATTGGCTCTGATGTCTCTCACCTCAACCTACACAAAACCTTCTGTATCCCGCATGGTGGCGGTGGCCCGGGTATGGGCCCGATTGGCGTCAGGTCGCATCTCGCTCCTTTCTTGCCAGGTCATATTGAAAACGGTGTTGAAGGTAAAGAGTTTGCCGTCTCTGCCGCGGATCTTGGTAGTGCATCTATCCTGCCTATCTCTTGGGCGTACATCGCGATGATGGGCGAGGCTGGACTCACTGAAGCCACTAAAGTCGCAATCTTGAACGCCAACTACATAATGGAGCGCCTGCGCCCTCACTACCCTGTACTTTATCGCGGTAAGAACGGCCGAGTGGCGCATGAGTGCATCATCGACATCCGACCGCTAAAAGAAGAGATCGGCATCAGTGAAGAAGACATCGCGAAGCGTTTGATGGACTACGGTTTCCACGCGCCTACCATGTCATT
>NZ_JCBDGX010000008.1:0-7786 GCF_059834345.1 Vibrio sp. R11-SG3-ISO3-SZ | reverse complement strand
AGGTTAATCACTACTCAACAGGTGGCATGAACAGCACCTACACTGTTGTAGAGGTTAATGTTGGCGCCTTCGGTGTCACCGCTAAAGGCATGGCTTGCGAGTGCGCCAGCGCGATAGCGAAACGGTAACGCGTAGTCGGTGTTGACGACGCTGTAGCCGATAAACAGCCCCAACTCGGTGCCGGACTCTATGGCGTTGAGCTGATCCACCGTCGAATTTTTGACCTCATCTCGACCCAGTTTGTAAAGCACGGCGGGACCATATTCAAAGTGTGAGTCAGTGTTGACTTTAATGCCCGCATAAGGCCCATACCACTCCATATACCTTCCCGATTCAAACGCGTAGCGTCCGCCGGGTACTGCGCCTGTCATGCTTTCTTTGGCGCCGTGATATTCCGGTGTTTTGCCAATACCAATGCCGAAAAAGTCCGGAAATCGATATGGCGTCGCCGTGACATGGCTCGAATACAGGCTGGTAATAAGCAGCAGAGAGAGACATAAGCGAGCAATGGGCGTTGGGGGCGAGCTGAGAGTCATAGTCATCAAGATGTCTTGGTTGCAAGGGGAAGAAAAGCGCCTTGGAGCGCGCGGTTGGCGCCATTTTAGTGATCTTGATTCATCACCGTACAGGCATGCTCAGTTATACATTGCATAACAAGTGGAGATGTAATGGTGCGGGATTGCTGAGGAAATGTGATCTTCTTGGCGATGGTGGCGCTTTCAAATCAGAAGAAGGGATTGGGTTGATCGAGAATTCATCAGATTCATAACGATTGAAGATGTTTTGAATAAATTTGGCTTTATGTATTTCACGCTTATCGAAAATTATTATGCACACCGTTCAATTACCAATAATTATTCGAGGGCTTACGAATGAACAGCAACAAAACACTTTTGGCTTTGGCCATCGCATCGCTAACGGCAACCTCTGTGTCGGCTTCAGAAATTTACAATGACGGTAAAAACTCTATCCAAATGGGCGGACGTGCAGAAGCGCGCGCGTCAGTCATGGACGGCGAATTCGAAGATCGCTCACGTATCCGTCTTAACTTCTTAGGTAAAGCGGAATTGGCCAACGGCTTCTACGGCATCGGCTTCTACGAAGGTGAATTCACCACCAATGAGCAAGGTCAAGCGACCGATACTGACGCAGATAACCTCACCAACCGTTACGCATACGCAGGCTTTGGCTCCCTGTTTGGTGAAGTGACTTACGGTAAGAACGAAGGTGCGCTGGGCGTCATTACCGACTTTACCGACATCATGGCTTACCACGGCAACTCGGCGGCGTACAAAATCGCTATCGCTGACCGCACCGATAACATGCTCACCTATACCGGCAAATTTGGTGGCTTGGGCGTGAAAGGTTCGTACCGCTTTGCAGACCGTATTACTGAAGATGCGACTGGCAAACTCGATAAATTCGACAACAATGACGCGGATGGTTACTCACTCTCCACCACCTACGCGTTTGATATCGATGAGTTTGGTATCAACCTTGGCCTAGGTTATGCCGATGGCAACGAGTTTGATGAGCAAGGCTACGTGATTGAACGTGACCAATTTATGCTCGCAGGCTCGGTTGCATTCCGAGACTTCTACTTTGCCGCCGCGTATGTCGATGGTGAAGATAAAAACCGCACCCTAAGACAAGCGTCGGACCTGTCAGGTTATGAAGTGGCGGCGTCGTACACATTAAATAAAGCGGTCTTTACTGCGACCTACAACTACCTAGAAGAAAAAAACAAATACACCGGTGAGAAGAGCGACGCAGCCGATAACATCGCGATTGATGCGACCTACTACTTCCAGCCGAACTTCCGTGGCTACATCTCATACAACTTCAACAACTTGTCTGACAGCGATGTGCAATACAAGTGGCAAAAAGAAGACGAGCTAGCGCTTGGTATCCGCTACGACTTCTAACGTTATCCCCCGCACCGAAGTGGTTTAGCCGCTTCGGTGCGTTCAATCTCAACCGATTGTAACGAGCCAGTGGCTCACATACCAATAGGACCAAACCCATGAATACGTTTACGCACAACAGTTTACTGGTGGCGATGGCGCTCGGCTTAACCGCGTGCAGTGAAGGCGAGGTGACCCTGCCGTCGACTGCCGTAGAGCAAACCACCGTACAGGTGATCGAGCTTAAAAGCCCTTCCTCGCAAACACTCAAGCACTTTAATGGCATCATTAGCTCGCAAAATAGCGCTGGGCTGTCGTTTCGCGTGGCAGGTACCATAGAGACGCTGCTGGTCGATGAGGGCGACTTCGTTGAAAAAGGCCAACTGCTCGCCAAACTGGATAAGCATGACTACCAAGTCGCGCTTGAGGAGTTAGAAGCGAAGATGCTGGAAGCTAAGTCAGCGCACGCTCTTGCCAGCAATGAACTGAAACGCGTTAAGCAGGCGCGCGCCGATGATGCGATCGCCAGTGTCAATCTTGATCGTGCCATGAGTGCGTATGAGCGTTCGGCGGCGATGGTCAAAGTGGTGGAGAAGAACATTCAGCGCGCTCAAGACGCGCTGCGTTACACCGAGTTGCGCGCCCCGTTTTCTGGGCTAGTGGGCCGTATTGCGTATGATGAATTTGAACAAGTGCTGCCGGGCGCGGCGGTGATTGGCTTGCAAACCCCTAACGCGTTGCAAGTGGAAATTGATGTGCCGGAAAACTTGATTGCCTCTATCAACGCTGGCCAAGAAGCGACATTAAGCTGGTACGGCAGCGAAGCGCAGCGCACGGCCAAAGTGACCGAAATAGCGCCGTTTCCTCACCTTATAAAACAAACCTACACGGTGAAACTGGCGCTTTCGCAGCCAAGTGATGAGCTCTTTATCGGTAAATCCGTGGTGGTCTCCACCACGAATGCCCAACAGGTACCGGCTTACTGCTTGCCTTACTCGGCCTTAGTGGGCGAGCAAGACACACTGCATGTACACCTCATCCGTGATCAGCAGGTTGAGAAGCGCGCTGTCGCCGTTCGTTCACTCAATGCCAATACTGCGTGTGTTGACGGACAACTCTCGGCAGGTGAGCAGGTGGTGGTGAGCGGTACGCACTATTTGTCTGATGGACAAAAAGTGGCGAATGTTTTGGTTCGAGCAGATTAAGGGTGAGATGCAAGCATGATGAATCTAGCCGAATTTGCTATTCGACAGCGCACCTTTGTGCTGTTTTTTACTGCGTTGAGCGTGATTGCCGGTCTGTTTTCCTATTTTGATCTTGGCAAGCTCGAAGATCCCAGTTTTACTGTCAAAACCGCCGTGGTGGTAACGCTTTATCCTGGTGCGAGCGCTGAAGAGGTCGAGCAGCAAGTCACCGACACCATAGAGACCAAGCTGCAAGAAATCGGCGCGTTGGATAAGCTGCGCTCCATTTCTGTGCCGGGGCGTTCGATGGTGTTTGTTGATCTACACGAGTCAACCAATTCCAAAGCGTTACCTCAGCTTTGGGACTTGATGCGTCACAAGATCAATGATGTCAAATTGCTGCTGCCATCCACTGCGCAGATCAGCATAGTGCAAGACGAGTTTTCAGAAGTCTACGGCATGCTGTTCGCCATTCATGGCGACGACGCCAAACCGGAAGAGCTGCGTCGCTACGCCGAGACCTTGCAGCGCCAACTGAAAGCTGTGTCTGGTATCAAAAAGATTGAGCTACACGGCGTGCAAAAGCGCGTGGTGCACATTGATATGCCCGATGAGCGCTTGGCGCAGTATGGCTTGTCAGTGACTCAAGTTTTAAATCAACTCAACGCACAAAACACGACTTTTGATGCTGGCAGTTTTGATGCGGGTTCACAGCGTATTCGCGTCGAGCAGAGCAGCGAGTTTCAATCCATCGATGACATTCAAAACTTGGTGATCAAAGGCGGCGTCAGCGAGCTGAGCACGGGTTTGATTCGCTTGGGCGATGTCGCGGATGTGACGATGGGCTATTTAGAGCCGGCGCTCACTCAAAGCCGTTTTAACGGCGAACAAGCAGTGACCTTGGCGGTAAGTCCGGTTGATGGCATCAACGTTGTCGCGCTTGGAGATACCATCACCGAGATGATCGCGCAATTTAATGCTGAACTGCCTCTGGGTGTGAGTGTATCAACCGTCGCTTATCAGCCAGAAGAGGTACAGAAGTCGATCGATGAGTTCGTTGGCAACTTGGCCGAGAGCGTGGCGATTGTCTTCATCGTGTTGCTGGTCTTTATGGGATTCAAAAGTGCGGCGATTGTCGGCGGTAGCTTGATCCTGACCATTCTGCTGACCTTGATTTACATGAACGTGCGTGAGATTGATTTGCACCGCGTCTCACTTGGCACCTTTATTTTGGCGCTCGGTATGTTGGTGGACAACGCGATTGTGATCACCGATATGATGATTGTCAAAATCAACAAAGGCGTGCATCGCACTGTTGCCGCGATGGAGTCGTTCAAAGAGACCGCCATCCCTCTGCTTGGCGCGACCGTGATTGCCATCATGGGCGCAAGTCCTGTGGTGTTCTCCCAGACGGATGCGGCGGAATTTGCAGAGTCGGTGTTTGACATCATCGCAGCCTCATTGCTGCTCTCTTGGCTAGTCGCCATGGTGTTTACCACCTTGATGTGTTGGTTGTTTATCAAACCCAGTAAAAAAGCGCAGCAGGGCGAGGGCAGCAGTCATCGACTGGCGAAGATCACTGGCTGGATTGTTGATAACCCGAAAAAGGCGTTGTCAACCCTAGTGCCAACTATTCTCGTGACGATTGCGTTAGTGCCGTTTGTTGGATTGAACTTCATCCCGCAATCGGATCGTGAAATCGTGTTCCTGGATTACTGGCTACCGAATGGTGCGAAAGTCGAGCAGACCTCCAGTGATATGCGCCAAATCGAGCAATGGCTGCTCGCTCAGCCTGAAGTCGAGAGCATTTCAACGGCGGTGGGCGCAAGCGTGCCACGCTTCTCTGTGACGGTGGAGCCGGAGCCATTGGATGCGGCTTATGGGCAGATCCTCATCAATACGCATGATTTTCACGGCATCAAAGATCTGGTTGCTCGTGGTGATCGCTACCTTGCGGAGCAGTTCCCGAATGCGCAGCCACGTTTTCGCGCCTTGAAGCTCGCGACGTCTGATAAGTTTGCCGTTGAAGCGCGCTTCTCAGGGCCAGATGCCAATGTGCTGCATGAGTTATCTGAGCAGGCTCAGGTGATTTTTGCTAGCCACCCAGACGCACGTTATGTGCGTGACGACTGGCGCCAGCAGACGCAAGTGATGAAGCCGGTCATCAACCAAGACAAAGCGCGCCGCGCCGGTATTAACCGTGCAGACATTGCGCTGGCGATGAAACGTGCATCCGACGGGTTGACGGTTGGCATGATGAACCTCAACGACGAACTGATCCCCATTCAAGTTCGCGCGACAGAGCGCACTATGGCGTCGCTCGAAACCTTGCCAGTGAAATCGATTCTTGGCTTGCACACTGTGCCGCTTGGTCAGGTGGTGGATGGTTTCGAATTCTACCCAGAGGAGTCGATGATTTGGCGCCGCGACCGAGTGAAAACCATTACAGCGCAAGCGGGTGTCGCTCGCCATGCCACGCCAGCCCAAGTGCGTGACGCGGTGAAAGATCGCATTGAAGCAATTGAACTGCCAGACGGTTACTCCATGGAGTGGGGCGGTGAGTATTACGATGAGCACAAAGCGGTGACCGATATTTTGATGCAACTGCCTAAGGCAATGATCATCATGATCATCATCTTGGTGGCGATGTTTAACGGTTTTAAACAGCCGATCATCATCCTCGCGACCATTCCACTGGCTGCAACAGGGGCGGTGTTCTCGCTGGTGGCATTTGATAAACCGTTTGGCTTTATGGCGCTGATTGGCGCGGTCACCTTGACCGGTATGATCATCAAAAACGGCATTGTCTTGATGGATCAAATTGAGCTTGAGCGCAAAGCGGGGCTTGGCTTGGCCGATGCGGTCAAAACCGCGACACTTAACCGCACCATGGCGATCTCGATGGGCGCGTTGACTACAGCGCTAGGCATGATTCCGCTGATGAGCGATCTGCTATTTGACCAAATGGCAGCCACTATTATCGGCGGCCTTGCGGCTGCCACCGTGCTGTCACTGATGGTGATGCCAGCGGTATACATGCTCACCACCAAAGACGAACCGGCGCGCGGCGATGATGCGTTTAATTTCGATACCCAACCAGCAGGGCAATGATCATGATGACTCGTTTTACTTTCAAACTGCTGCCTGTTGCGATGGCGTTATCGCTCTCGGCCTGTGCAGTCGGCCCCGATTACCAAGCGCCAAGTATGACCTTGGCCGAGACTTACCTCAACGCCGAGCACAGTGAGCAAGCAACCCAAGATTTGTGGTGGCAATCCCTCGGTGATGAGACACTCAATCAATTGGTGGCACAGTTGCAGCAGCAAAATATCCACCTGAAAACGGCAGCAGCGCGTATCCAAATGGCGAATGCGTACCAAGCCATTGTTGAGTCGTTCAAGGTGCCCACCGTCAATGTGGGCGCAGGTTACTACAATTACCAGTTCAGTAAGAACGATTCGGCGCTCGGCCCGATTCTTAACCCGCTTGGTCAGAGTGTGCCGGGGCTCGACAACATTGCTCCGGGGCTCGGTTCGATGACCTTGATGGACAATCAACATGACGGATTCGCTTTAGGCGCGAATCTCTCATGGGAGTTGGATCTGTTTGGCCGCATTGATAAGCAATCGGAAGCGGCGAAAACTCGTGTCGAACAAGCCGAGATCTACCGTGAAGGGTTGAATCTGGCGCTCAGCGCGGATCTGATTCACAACTACTTGCAGTATCGCGGCGCCCATCAGCGCAAGCAATTGGCGCTCGAGAACATTGAGGATCAAAAGAAGACCCTCAAGTTGGTGACGAGTGTGGTGAACAGTGGCTACGGCTCGGCGCTTGACCAATCGCAAGCCGAAGCCATGCTGGCGGCCACGCAGGCGATCATTCCACAGTTAGAGATCGCGGAGCAGGTGCATAAGCATCGCATGGCGATTTTACTCGGTGTGCCGCTGACTCAAATCGATACCCAGCTAGCCACGCATCAGAATGTGCCTGAGTTGCAAGGCTTGATTCCGGTCGGTTTGCCGTCGGAACTGCTGACCCGCCGCCCAGATATTCGTATCGCGGAGCGTGATATGGCCGCCATCAATGAGGAGCTCGGCGCAGCGATGGCCAATCGCTATCCGAAGTTCTTTATTACTGGTACGCCAGGTGTTTCTGCTGGCAGCTTTGATGATCTGTTTAAAAGTGATTCCTTTGGCTGGGCGGGCAGTGCCGGCGTGAGCTGGAACGTATTTGATGGCGGACGCGGCAAAGCGAATGTAGAGATTCAGGAATCTCGCTTGAACAACGCCGCGCTGCGCTACGAGCACACTGTGAATAGTGCGATTGCTGAAGTGGACTCGACGCTATTTGCCTATGGCCGCAGCCAACAAAACCGCGATCAAATTGACATTGCTATGCAGGCGACCGATCGGGCGCTGGATAAAGCCAAGTCACTCTATCGTGCAGGGCTGATTGACTACATTGCGCTGCTGGACGCCCAGCGTCAGCACCGCGTGATGCAAGATCGCCAAGTAGCCGCCAAGCTGCAAGCGGCGCAAGCGACCGTGGCGGTGTACAAATCGCTCGGCGGTGATTGGACGGTGCAATAACGCGGGTAAACCTAAGCATTAATCAAAGTCTTACTGCTCGATGAGTACTGGTCCTCCTCATGAGCAGTGAGGCTTTCTTCTCCAAGGAATTGACATGAAACCCAACGCT
>NZ_JCBDGX010000007.1:0-33853 GCF_059834345.1 Vibrio sp. R11-SG3-ISO3-SZ | reverse complement strand
ACGATGATTTGATCCGCCTGAGCGACAACATGATAATTGGTGATGATATAGCCTTTTTCACTGACGATAACCCCAGAACCTAGCCCCTGTGTCGAGAGCTTAGTGCGATCGGATTCGGTGTATTTTCGACTGTAAATGTTGACCACGGCTGGCGCTGCATTTCTAACCGCTTGGTTAAACGAAATTTGTTCACGGGAGAAGAGAGGAAGGTCAGTCGGCACATGTTTCGGTAAAATATTGGAGCGCAACGACGGAATCGCCAATAACAAGAGCAATGCTGTGATTAACCCCAATCCGACTGAGCGCAATAAAAATCGCAGCATGCTTTCCTCATTTGTTATTCATTTTCAACAGGTAAGTTGGCCAAGAATAGCACTAACCCCGTCAGACGTGAAGTTAGTGAGCGGCGCAGTGCGAGCATCAACAAAAAGGCAGCCGTGAGAAGGCTGCCTTAACCAAAGAAAATCTCGAACGGGTTAGCGAATCACAAGGTACAGGGTACGCTCACCACGTTGGATATTGAGAGCCAATACGCCCGGTTGTTTTTCCAGTGCGCTGCGGAACTCAGCCAAGTTTTTCACTCGTTTGCGATTGACGCCGATGATGATGTCGTCCGCTTGAAGCTGATACGCTTCCGCTTTCGAGCCTTTTTCAACCGATGTCACTTTCACCCCTTGAACAGTGTCGCTCGCATTGGTGTTGGTCAGTTGAGCGCCCGATAGCCCTTCGTGCAGCTTATCGGCGGTGGTTTTCACATCGGTTTGTTCGCCTAGGGTGACATCGAAGGATTTTGACTTACCGTCACGCACGATACCCAAGGTGATCTGTTTGCCCGCGCCTAAGGTGGCGACTTTCGCTCTCAGTTCACTGAACGAGTTGATCTCTTTGCCATTGACCGACACGATCACGTCACCGGCTTGCAGCCCCGCGTCATCGGCGGCACTGTCTGGCACCACTTGTGAGACAAAGGCGCCTTTACTTGACTCATAGCCCAGTGCTTCTGCCAGCTCTGAGGTGATTTCACCGCCTTGTACACCCAGCATGCCGCGTTTCACTTCACCGAACTCAAGAATTTGATCGGTCAAGTTGGTCATCATATTCGATGGAATCGCAAAGCCAATACCGACGTTGCCGCCGTTAGGACCCAAAATAGCAGTGTTGATACCAATCAACTCCCCCTTGAGGTTGACCAAAGCCCCCCCAGAGTTGCCACTGTTGATCGCCGCATCGGTCTGAATAAAGTTCTCGAAGTTTTCGATATTGAGACCACTGCGTCCCAAGGCCGAGACGATACCTGAGGTCACGGTTTGGCCGAGGCCAAACGGGTTACCTATCGCGACGGTAAAGTCGCCGACGCGGAGCTGATCAGAATCCGCGATGGTGACTTGAGTGAGGTTCTTGGCTTTTTCTAGCTTGAGCAGGGCCACATCTGACATCTGGTCGCCCCCGACCAGCTCGGCATCATACTCACGACCATCATGCAGTTTGACGCGAATTTTTTCCGCACCGTTGATGACGTGGTAGTTGGTCACGACATGCCCTTTTTTAGCGTCAATAATGACGCCTGAGCCTAAGCCACGAAATGGACGCTCTTGCAGTTGCTCGGTAGGGAAGTCTGGACCAAAAAAGAAGCGGAACTGATCGGGGATCTGTTGACGTGATACCTGGGTACCTTCAACAGAAATGCTCACCACAGCTGGCGTCACTTTCTCAAGCATCGGGGCAAGAGAAGGAAGCTGCTCTCCATTGACGGAGAGTGGTAGGGCTGCGCTCGCCGGCATGGGGGCGATGATGGAACTTAAGCTTAAGGATAGAACGGTTAAGGCAAGCAAAGGTTTTTTCATCGGATACTCCTATTAAGTGAAGGCTCTCGTCTGATATTTGTACGTCAAAATCAAAACTCAATGGCCACTCATGGGAGTTATGACTCAAAAACCTTTGTAAAGTTCATGAAATTCAATCAAGAAGCTTTAGCAGATAGCACTTCTTTTTCATCGACGACGGGTTTCTTTTGTTCTTTAAGAAGACCCGTCGCACCTTGAGCGTAATCTTTAGGTGCTTCATCCATTGGTGTATCCACACTGTGTGTTTGCTCGGAAGTTACCTCAGATTCTGTACTGGCTTGCTCTGTGATTTTTTTAACAAAAGGATTGTCTTGTTCAGGAATATTCGGCAAAAGCTCGCCAGAAGTTTTGGCCATGTGCTGGTAAAGCTTGGTGTACTCTTTGCCGAGGGCATCAAGCATTTCAGCCGTTTGGGCAAAGTGATCGGTAAGGTCTTGCTTTTGTTGCTCGAGTTGAAACTTAGTGTTGTCTAGGTCTTTTTGGATGTTCTTCTGTTTTTTGTAACCTGGAGTGCTGATACGGGAAAAAAGCACGCCTAAAACGGCACCAACAAGCAAACCTACGAGGGCGTAAATCCAAGGCATAATGGCTCCTTATGATTGTTATTTAACATGTTTTTTACGGATTGATTACACATGCTGTTTTGACATGGTACTATGACTTCCTGAGCCGATAAAGAAAAATGCGTGTGCTCTCGTTAGCAGTTTCAACGACTCCCTAATAGGCCGTGAAGTCATGACACCACTAGAGATTTACCAAAACGATATCCAAAAAAACGGTTTTCAGTCTGACCCTGCTCAGTTGCAAGCGGTGACAGCACTGGATCGTCTCTATCACCAATTTATTGATTATCAAGCGCAGCCCCAGCCTCAAGTCACCGGCTGGAAAGCATGGTTTGGCAAGCGTGCTGCCACACCTGTGACAGCGCCGAAAGGTCTCTATTTTTGGGGGGGCGTCGGACGAGGAAAAACCTATCTGATGGACACGTTTTTTGATGCGCTGCCCTCTGAGAAAAAAATGCGTGTGCACTTTCACCGTTTTATGTATCGAGTTCACGATGAGTTGAATCGACTAGGAGAAAGGAACGATCCGCTAGAGGAGGTCGCCGACATCTTCAAGGCAGAAGCGGAGATCATCTGTTTTGATGAGTTTTTCGTGTCGGATATCACTGACGCGATGATCTTGGGTACCTTGTTTCAAGCGCTGTTCAAACGCGGCGTCATTTTAGTGGCCACGTCCAATATTCCTCCCGATGATCTTTATCGAAATGGTTTGCAACGTGCGCGCTTTATGCCTGCTATTGATCTAATCAAAACGCACTGTGACATATTGAATGTCGACAGCGGCATTGATTATCGCTTGCGCACCCTTGAGCAAGCGGAAATTTACCATTTCCCTCTGGATGATAAGGCCAGTCAAAACCTGGTTCACTACTTTCATCAACTGGTGGGCGATGGGAAGGTCGGTGAAGTGCGCATTGAAATCAACCACCGTCAGATAGAAGTCGTCCAAAGCGCTGAAGGTGTCCTGCACGCGACGTTTGCGCAGCTATGTCAAAGTGCACGCAGTCAAAATGATTACATTGAGCTCTCTAAACTCTACCACACAGTGTTGCTGGCTGACGTGAAACAGATGGGCCACACCATAGACGATGCGGCGCGTCGTTTTATCGCGTTGGTGGATGAGTTTTATGAGCGTCATGTCACTTTGATCATCTCGGCAGAAGTGCCACTCGATGCGCTATACACCGGCGGGCAATTGGCGTTCGAATTTAAGCGCTGCCAGTCTCGTTTGATCGAAATGCAAAGTCATGAGTACCTTACGCGCGAGCATTTAGCGTGACACGCTTGCGAGGGAAGGGAGAGGCGAAAAAAAAATGCAATTTTCACTGAAAAAAAGGTGATTTTTTCTACTGACTTCTCTATAATCCTGCGACCCACCGTTACTGCAGACCTTGATTATCGAAGGTATTTCGAGATAACGGGTCGAGAGAACCAACCACTCGAAGGGGTGTTGACTGGACTCTTAGTCAGTGGGAGCGAAAGCTCCTTTAAGTGTAAATTTAATAAATTAACGGGTTATTGTTAGCATGAAAACTTTCGTTGCTAAACCAGAAACTGTAAAACGCGACTGGTACGTTGTAGACGCTGAAGGTAAAACTCTTGGCCGTCTAGCAAGTGAAATTGCATCTCGCCTACGTGGCAAACACAAAGCTGAATACACTCCTCACGTTGACACTGGTGATTACATCATCGTTATCAACGCTGAGAAAGTTGCTGTAACAGGCAACAAGGCTAAAAACAAAGTTTACTACCGTCACTCTGAGTTCCCAGGTGGCCTAAAATCAATCACTTTTGAAAAGTTGATCGATCGTAAGCCTGAAATGGCGCTTGAGCTAGCGGTTAAAGGTATGCTTCCACGTGGTCCTCTAGGCCGTGCTATGTACCGTAAGCTTAAAGTTTACGCTGGCGCTGAGCACAACCATGTTGCTCAACAACCACAAGTACTAGACATCTAATCGGGGATTTCGAAAATGGCAGAGAATCAATACTACGGCACTGGCCGTCGCAAAAGCTCAGCTGCACGTGTTTTCATCAAACCAGGCAGCGGCAACATCGTAATCAACAAGCGTAGCCTTGATGAGTACTTCGGTCGTCCAACTTCTCGCATGGTTGTTAAACAGCCTCTAGAGCTAGTTGAATTGACTGAGAAACTAGACCTATACGTGACTGTTAAAGGTGGCGGTATTTCCGGTCAAGCAGGTGCTATCCGTCACGGTATCACTCGCGCTCTAATGGAATACGATGAGTCTCTACGTCCTACTCTACGTGCAGCAGGTTACGTCACTCGTGACGCTCGTTGCGTTGAACGTAAGAAAGTTGGTCTACGTAAAGCACGTCGTCGTCCACAGTTCTCTAAGCGTTAATCTTTCTTGCAAAGATTGGCGTCCAGTTTTTACTGGATTGTGGTCTCAAAAGCCTGGCTTCATGCCAGGCTTTTTGTTTTTTAGTCTCCCCCATTCTGGCTTTCCTACTACGCTTCTCAACTCTGCTTCAGCCGCTGTTCATCTTTTGTGACGTCATAGGCGAATTACTTGATGAATGTTACAAAAAGGTAGCTTTATCTTGTCAAAAAGTAGGGTTTTATTTATCATTTGCCATCAAATAAATACAACTAAATTCGTATTTTGTTAGCCATGCTCTTTAAGGGATTTTAATAGGGTCACGAGGCCCAGACCATAGGGAGCAAATGGGAGAATGTTTGGATGAGCAATGCGCCTTTAAATAACGGCCGCAGACGTTTCTTGACTGCGACAACTGCGGTTGTCGGTGGTTTAGGAGCTGCTGCTGTCGCCGTTCCTTTTATAAAATCTTGGAACCCAAGTGAAAAAGCAAAAGCTGCGGGTGCCCCTGTTGAAGTGGAAATCGGAAAGCTCGAAGAAGGGCAGATGGTTCGTGTTGAGTGGCGTGGTAAGCCTGTCTGGGTTGTCCGTCGTGCACAAGCCGTCGTCGATGGATTGAAAAACCTCGAAGGCCAACTTCGAGACCCGCAGTCAGGCGAAGAACAACAGCCTGAATATGCACAAAATGCCTACCGTTCTATCAAACCAGAGTACTTCGTTGCTGTGGGGATTTGTACACACCTAGGTTGCTCGCCGACTTATCTACCCGACACTTTTAGTGAGCAAGTGCAAGGCGTGAAATCCGGTTTCTTCTGTCCATGTCACGGTTCAAAATTTGATATGGCTGGTCGAGTATTCCAAGGCGTTCCGGCACCACTAAACCTAGTGGTCCCTAAACATATGTACCTGAGTGATACCAAAATCATTATCGGTGTTGATGAAACTGGGGAGGCATAATGCAAGCTCTACTTGATTGGGTAGAAAAACGCATACCCGCAATGAATGCGTACAAAAAGCACCTGTCTGAGTATCCAATGCCGAAGAACTTTAACTTTTGGTATCTGTTTGGCTCTCTAGCAATGTTGGTGTTAGTGAACCAGATCCTGACGGGGATTTGGTTAACCATGAACTACGTGCCATCAGGCGATGGGGCGTTTGCATCGATTGAATACATCATGCGTGACGTGGAGTACGGTTGGTTACTTCGCTACATGCACTCCACAGGCGCGTCTGCGTTCTTTGTTGTTGTCTACCTGCACATGTTCCGTGGTTTGATCTACGGCTCATATCAGAAGCCTCGTGAGCTGCTTTGGATCTTCGGTATGTTGATCTTCTTGGTCTTGATGGCCGAAGCATTCATGGGTTACCTGCTGCCTTGGGGCCAAATGTCCTACTGGGGTGCTCAGGTTATCATCTCACTCTTTGGCGCGATTCCGGTCATTGGTGATGATCTCACCCTTTGGATTCGTGGTGACTACGTTATCTCGGGCGCCACATTGAACCGTTTCTTTGCCTTGCACGTCATCGCTCTGCCAATCGTGTTGCTGCTGCTGATTGTGCTGCACGTTCTTGCGCTGCACGAGGTGGGTTCAAACAACCCAGATGGTATCGAAACTAAGCTGCCAAAAGGCTCAATGGGTGATGATTACCAACCTCAATTTAAGTTCCATGAGTACTACACTAAGAAATACGACATCATCGACTCTATCCCGTTCCACCCTTACGGCACGGTGAAAGATCTGATTGGTGTGGCTGGTTTCTTGTTCCTGTTCTGTTATGTGTTGTTCTTCAACCCAGAAATGGGCGGTTACTTCCTTGAGCCGCCAAACTTTGAAGCGGCAAACCCGCTGAAAACGCCAGAGCACATTGCCCCTGTTTGGTACTTTACGCCATTCTATGCCATCTTACGTGCGGTGCCAGATAAGCTTATTGGTGTTCTTGCTATGGGCGCATCGATTGCTGTGCTGTTCATTTTGCCTTGGCTTGACCGTTGTAAAGTTCGCTCTTACCGCTACCGCAGTAAGTTCCATTTATTCAATATCATCCAGTTCACCATCAGCTTTATCGCCTTGGGTATTTTGGGTGCGCTTCCAGCGACTCCGACGTACACACTCCTTGCGCAGATCTTTAGCTTGGGTTACTTCATGTTCTTCGTCTTGCTGTTCTTCTACAGCAAAAATGAAGCGACGAAACCATTACCAGAAAGGGTGACATTCAAATGAAAAAATGGATTGTAGTTTTATTTGCAATGCTGCCATCGTTGGCAATGGCAGCGGGTGTGAGCGTTCCACTCGATAAAGCGAACAACGACATCTCAGATCAAGCGTCGTTGCAAAACGGTGCCAAGCTCTTTATGAACTACTGTTTTGGCTGTCACTCCGCGCAGTATCAGCGTTATGAGCGTGTTGGACGTGACATTGGCATTCCAGTGGATCTGCTCAAAGAGAACTTGATTTTTGACCCAGAAGCCAAGGTTGGCGACTTGATGGAAAATGCCATTCCTGAAGAGTCGGCCGCTAAATGGTTTGGTGCGCCACCACCTGATTTGACGCTTGTCGCTCGAGTGCGTGGTACGGATTGGTTGTACACTTACCTACGTTCGTTTTATGAAGATCCTGCGCGCCCATTTGGGGTCAACAACGTTGTGTTCCCAAGTGTCGGTATGCCGCATGTATTGGAAGAGCTGCAAGGCATTCCTAAACCTGTTTACGGCACCAAAGTCGTGAATGGTGAAGAGGTGCAAGTGGTCGTCGGTATTGAATCGGATGGGACGGGCGAGCTTAACCAAGAAGAGTACGACAACGCGGTACGCGATTTGGTGAACTTCCTTGAGTACTCCGGTGACCCAGTGAAACTTGAGCGCCATGCGCTAGGTTGGTGGGTAATGGGCTTCCTAGTGATCTTTAGTATCGTGGTTGTGCTGCTCAAGAAAGAGTATTGGCGTGATGTGCATTAATTGTGCTATCATACTGCGCTAATTTCCAAATTTTTATGTTGACAATGGAGGCTTAGCCTCCATTGTTTTATTTATGTAAGTGTGCTGGAGGGCTCCATGGCTGTAGCTGCCAATAAACGTTCTGTGATGACTCTATTCTCAAGTGCATCTGATATGTATAGCCATCAGGTACGTATTGTTCTAGCAGAGAAAGGCGTAAGTGTTGAAGTAGAGCTTGTTGATGAAGCAAACCTACCTGCGGAACTTGGTGAACTGAACCCATACAAATCAGTACCAACCTTAGTAGATCGTGAGTTGTCACTGTATGACTCAAAGATCATCATGGAATACTTGGACGAGCGTTTCCCTCATCCTCCATTGATGCCGGTTTATCCGGTTGCTCGCGGTAACACGCGTTTGATGATCTACCGTATCGAGAAAAACTGGTACTCATTGGCTGAAAAAGTGCTTAACGGCACAGCTGATGAAGCAGAATCTGCACGTAACAAACTCAGAGTGGATCTTTTGACTCTTGGCCCAGTCTTCGCGGAATACGAATACTTCATGAGCGAAGAGTTCAGCTTGGTCGATTGTTACCTTGCTCCTTTATTGTGGCGTTTACCACAAATGGGAATCGAACTGGTTGGCCCAGGCTCAAAAGAGCTGAAGGTTTACATGAACCGTGTCTTTGAGCGTGATTCATTCCTAGCATCCTTGACTGAAGCTGAACGTGAAATGCGTCTAATGCGTTAATGGTTGGCATGGATATCGAGAAAATGACCCCACGCCGACCGTATATGCTTCGTGCATTTTATGACTGGTTGGTGGACAACGATCTAACGCCTCACCTTGTTGTTGAAGCAACATTACCAGGCGTTCGTGTGCCGGAAGAGTTTATTCAAGATGGCCAAATTATCCTCAATATTGCGCCTCGCGCTGTGGGTAATTTGGAACTGGGCAATGAGGCGATCACCTTCAGCGCCCGTTTCAGTGGCCGCCCACACTCTGTCATCGTGCCTCTTTATGCTGTTCAGGCCATCTATGCCCGTGAAAATGGTGCAGGGACGATGTTTGAACCCGAAGATGCTTACCTTGGTGAGATTGAAGAAAGCTTGGAAGATGAACCTCTATTCCCACTGTCTGTAGCGACTGAGGAAGAGGTCGAAGAGACTGAGCCAAGTGATGAACCACCTAGGCCCAAAGGTCGACCGAGTTTGCGTGTCATCAAGTAACGCGAATGAAACGATAGCAAAAAGCCGCATTGTGATGCGGCTTTTTTTATATATCGATTAGGGAACAGCTCGATTAGGGATAAGCGACGAGTCGTTTATTCGTTGCTTTCTGCAATCTGGAAGGCGCGGATGACTTGTTTTACCCCAGAGATATTACGCGCAATGTCGGTCGCTTTATCGGCATGTTGTGGTGAGACATAGCCAAGCAAGAAGACCTCTTTATCCTCTGTGATCACTTTGATTTTGATGCCGCTCAGCTCAGAGTCGGTCAAGATCGCTGATTTCACTTTGGTTGTGATCCAACTGTCATGACTTACTTCGCCAGCACTCAGCGGCGCTTTGATGCGAATTTGGTTATAGACGGTTTTAACGCCTTTCACTTCACGAGCTTTTTGTTCAATTTGCTCACTCAACGCCGCATCGTTTGCTTGCCCCATTAGGACGACTGTTCCTTCGTAGGAGCTGGCGGTAACACGAGCATTACCACGAACCGGCTCTTTGTTTGCGATTCCCGCCACTTCGAACTCAATATTGTTATCGTTCCAGATCTCTTGTGTGGTGCGTGGGTCAATCACAATGGCGGCCGTTGTTGCAGCGCCAGCAATAAACAACCCGGCACAGCCTGTCAGGGATAGGCTGGCAATTAAAACAAAGATAATCGTTTTCAATGACTTCATGGCTTACTCTTCGTGAGCAGGAAACAACACTTGGTCAATAAGATCGCACAAGCAGTGCAAAGTCACCATATGAACCTCATGAATTCGCGCGGTTCTGTGAGATGGAATGCGAATTTCCACATCATGCTCACCCAGTAACCCAGCCATCTCGCCACCGTCTTTGCCGGTTAACGCGATGATGGTCATATCGCGAGTCACTGCCGCTTCCATCGCTTTGATGATGTTCTTGCTGTTACCGCTGGTTGAGATCGCCAGTAAAATATCGCCAGGTTGGCCAAAAGCACGCACTTGTTTTGAGAAAATCTCAGTGTAGTGGTAATCGTTGGCGACGGCGGTCAGCGTTGTGTTGTCGGCAGTCAGCGCCATCGCGGGCAGGCTAGGTCTTTCTGTTTCAAAGCGATTGAGCAAGCAAGAGACAAATTGTTGTGCGTTCGATGAAGAGCCACCATTACCGCAACATAGAATCTTGTTACCGTTGAGTAAGCTTGCCACCATACCTTGCGCTGCGTGAGTGATCGCATCGGGTAGCGCTTCTGCGGCGGCAATTTGAATTTGAATGCTTTCTTTGAAACTGTCTTTAATGCTCTCTAGCATTGATTATCCTTGAGTGATTGCGTTTTTTATCCATTCGATTTGGCTACCTTGCTCATGAATCGCCACTAGGTCAAATCGAAAATGGGTATCGTGGACCGAAAGGCCATGCTTGAGGAGCCACACATTGGCGGCTCGCACGAGTTTTTGCATTTTACTGTAGGTCACGGTTTCAGCCGCATGACCAAACGAAGTGCTCTTTCGGTAACGAACTTCAACAAATACGATGGCGTCGCCATCGCGCATGATCAGATCTAACTCGCCGCTTTTCGCAGTAAAATTGCGTTCAAGCGGGACTAACCCCTGACTCAGCAGGTGCTGCTCAGCCAGGCGTTCATAGTGTTCGCCGTGCGCGCGTTTATTGCGCACTACCGAGTTGAGCCCAGCTGATTTCACGTTGTACGACACAGTGCTCATCGATACTCAGAATTCCTGTTTGTCCTTCGACTGAGTAGCCTTCGATCACTTTCATTTGTGGCAGCACTTCCATCAGGGTGTAGGCGTCCATCCCCATCGCTTGAAGTCGTTTCTCCGCGTGTGAGCTGTTGGCCCACAGACTGTCCATCTGCTGCTTCAGGTGGGCATCAGGGTGGATAAGGAGTGGAATATCACTGTAGCTGACGCCCGTCAAATCCTCGTACTGACGTTGGCCGCTGTTACTGCGAGAGTTAGAGTAGAGTGCAGGAGGCGTCGTGTCTGGGTTGATCGCCACTTCGATGAAGGGTTTGATCAGGGTAATTTCGGCACTGGTCGCCACGATGTACACCGCATCCACATCTCGACGGCTGCGTGGCTGTGTTTCAAGTGGGATATTCAACAGTGATTCCATTTGCGCGATGTTTTGCTGGCTCTCTTGCAAACCAAAAATGGTGTTGATGTTCTTTTGCAACTGGCGCTTGTCACCGAAGAGACTCACTGCCACTTTATTCTCACTGTATTTATCCCACTCTTGTTCGAAGGACTCGACGACGCGCTCGCCCAAACGACCTTGCGGCGCAAGGATGAGTGGGTAGCGAGCGCCTTGTTCAAACAAGTGCTTCGCCGCTTGTGCCACCTCCTGTTCAGGAGAAAGCGCTAAGTAGCAGGTGTTGTGACCAAAGTTGGTTTCATCCGGAATATTGAGAGCCAACATCTGCAGTGAGTGGGCACTGGCTTGTTGTGCTTCTTGCAGCGCTTCGATGTTCTCTTTCAATAGCGGACCAACGATAAAGTCGATGTTCTTTTCGATTAGCGTCGCGTCTAAGTTCGCCATATCCAGTGTATTGGTATCAATGACGGTCAGGGTCGCGTTCTCATCACGCGCATCATCATTCATCATATTGAAAATAAACCCATCGCGAATCAGTTGCGCTTGTTTAGCAAACTTGCCAGAAAGAGGCAGAAGCAGCGCAGTGTTCACGGGTTTTGTAATATCGAGTGCCAGAATGTCGCTGAGGGCTTGGGGTGTATACAGCGCGGCTGGATGGTCAGGATTGCTCGCCATCCAACGTTCCAAGCGCGATTTTAATTGCGGAATGTTGCTGGCAAACGCTTTACTGTCATTGGCCAATTCTAGCCAACCTGTCAGCACGGTTTCATTCGGTGCCACACGCAGTTTGGCAAGCTCAGACAGCGAGTACTGCGACAGGTTCTGCCAGACGCCATCGGCGATAGAGGCTTGCTCTGAGGCATTGAGTAGTTCGCTTTGGGCAATTAAGGATCGCGACGCGTCAAGGTAGAGACCTTGCTTGCTCTGCAGCGCGGCGCGTTTTTGATAGTACTCTTGCCACTGCTGACGAGGCAGTGACCAAGACACTGGAAAATTCAGCTGAGACAAGGCATCGCTGTGCTGACCTTGACTGATGAGTAAGTCGGCACGAGTCAATTGCCACTCAGCTTGCTGCTGTGGCGTGAGGCTTTGTCTCGCAAGGCGCTTAATCAGTAACTCTGACTGCACCACGTCACCGGCCTCAACGGAGGCTTTCAGTGCCATGATCAACCAATCCACTTGCAAACTGCCGGTCGTGCTGTCTGCCCGCATTAGGTAGGTTTCTACCGGTTGAGAGGGATCGAGTAAAATATCGACAGACTGCGGCGTTTTGGGCGATGAGGAACACGCAGCCAATGTAATAGCGAGTGCTACAGGAGTAAGTAAGCGTGTTACACTTGGGCGCTTATGGTGATTGTTAGCCATGAGTTCTTTCGTAATTCCGTATAAAATTGTGTCTATATTAATCGTTGAAGTGATGGTAAACAAATGACAGATAGCAAAACCTTACCGACAGAGGTGCCAACCCTCTACATTGTACCCACCCCGATCGGTAATCTGGGCGACATTACTCAGCGAGCGATAGAGGTGTTGTCATCGGTGGATTTGATTGCTGCAGAAGATACCCGTCACACGGGTAAGCTGCTGTCTCACTTCAATATCCCAACTCGAACTTTCGCCCTCCATGATCATAATGAACAGCAAAAAGCGCAAGTGTTAGTTGATAAATTGTTAGCTGGGCACTCCATTGCGCTGGTCTCGGATGCAGGAACGCCACTGATCAGTGACCCAGGTTACCATTTGGTCACTCAATGTCGTCAAGCGGGCGTCAAAGTTGTGCCTTTGCCTGGAGCATGTGCGGTGGTCACAGCATTAAGCGCCTCCGGTCTCCCCTCTGACCGTTTCAGTTTTGAGGGATTTCTGCCTGCCAAAAGCAAAGGTCGTAAAGACAAGTTCTTAGAGATCGCAAAGGCAGAGCGAACCTGTATTTTTTACGAGTCGCCACACCGCATTCTTGACTCTCTTGCTGACATGCTGGAGATCTTAGGCCCTGAGCGTGAAGTGGTGTTAGCGCGAGAACTGACGAAAACGTTCGAAACCATTCAAGGCATGCCACTCGGTGAGCTCGTTGATTGGGTGCGCAGTGATGAAAACCAACAAAAAGGCGAAATGGCGCTGTTGGTTCATGGTTACCGTGCCGACAGTGATGACGGCCTGCCGGATGAAGCTACTCGAACATTGGCTATTTTGACCCAAGAACTGCCGTTAAAAAAAGCTGCGGCGCTGGCGGCTGAGATCTACAACCTGAAAAAAAATGCACTCTATAAATGGGGGCTGGAACACCTCTAATCTAGCCAAGTTGTTGGTTATTTGGGCGCTCACACACATTCCCCTAGACAGGCTGATGGCTTCTCTATACAATCCGCCACCGGAGTCGACTCGGTAGCCGCTGCTTTATTGATGTCCCCTTACCTTGTGTGGGGGAGACTGATGAAGGGGAGGAAAGTCCGGGCTCCATAGAGCAGGGTGCCAGGTAACGCCTGGGGGGCGCAAGCCTACGACAAGTGCAGCAGAGAGAAGACCGCCGATGGCTCAATTTCTTCGGAATGAGCACAGGTAAGGGTGAAAGGGTGCGGTAAGAGCGCACCGTGCGACTGGCAACAGTTCGTAGCAAGGTAAACTCCACCCGGAGCAAGACCAAATAGGCCTCCACATTGCGTTGCTCGCGTAAGGGGGCGGGTAGGTTGCTCGAGCCAGTGAGTGATTGCTGGCCTAGACGAATGGCTACCACCGTGCAAACGGTACAGAACCCGGCTTATATGTCGGCTCCACCTTTTTAAGACCCATCGTAACTTAGGTTATGATGGGTTTTTTGCTTTACGCTGACGAAATTTATTTTGTAAGCAATAAACTTAGCGCAAAATCACGCCTTCCTTGTGTCTAAAGGTGGCGAATGAGCGTTAAATCAGTACACTGGAACCCTTAGCGCGTGAATGCGAGAGCAAACCGAGATAACTATGACCGAAGCATTTAAACACATATCCGTCTTACTTCATGAATCGATTGATGGATTGGCCATTAAACCTGATGGCGTCTATATCGATGGCACATTTGGACGAGGTGGTCATAGCCGTACGATTTTATCTCAGCTTGGTGAAAACGGACGCCTTTATAGTATTGACCGTGATCCACAAGCGATTGCAGAAGCCAACAAGATTGATGATCCGCGATTTACCATCATCCATGGTCCATTTTCAGGCATGGCTGAATACGCGAAACAGTATGATCTCGTGGGTAAGGTGGATGGCGTGCTGCTTGATCTTGGCGTGTCATCGCCACAGCTTGACGACGCAGAACGCGGCTTCAGCTTTATGAAAGATGGCCCCCTCGATATGCGTATGGATCCTACTTCCGGCATGCCGGTCTCTCAATGGCTCGCACAAGCAGACCTTGATGATGTTACTTGGGTAATTCGTGAGTTTGGCGAAGATAAGCATGCTCGCCGAATTGCCAAAGCCATTGTTGCCTATCGTGAAAACGAAGAGAACGAGCCCTTGGTGCGCACCGGTCAGCTGGCGAAGCTGATTTCCGACGCGGCTCCGAAAAGCTTCAAAGAGAAAAAACACCCAGCGACGCGCGCCTTCCAAGCCTTTCGAATCTACATCAACAGTGAGCTTGAAGAGATCGACACCGCACTCAAGGGCGCCGCGAGCATTCTTGCGCCGCAGGGACGACTGTCAGTGATCAGCTTCCATTCCCTTGAAGATCGTATGGTGAAACGTTTTATCCGCAAAGAGAGCAAAGGCCCAGAGGTGCCACATGGCATCCCAATGACTGAAGCGCAGATTCGTGCGCTTGGTAGTGCTAACCTCAAAGCGGTGGGTAAGGCGATTAAACCGACCCAACAAGAAATTGAGCTCAATGCGCGCTCGCGCAGCTCGGTGCTAAGGATCGCCGAGAAACTGTAACCTCCAATGAGTCAGGCAAAAGGGAACCTCGCTAAAATTATCGCACTCGATCTACTGACTGTAGGTCGAGTGCCGCTGCTTTTATTGATGTTGATTTTTTCCAGCGCTATGGCGGTGGTCTTTACTACCCATCACACGAGACAGGCGGTCACTGAGAAAGATAGTGCTCTTGGTGAGCGAGAGCGCCTTGATAACGAGTGGCGCAACTTGATCTTGGAAGAGACGGCTCTGGCTGAGCACAGCCGAGTCCAAGATGTGGCGATCAAAGAGCTCGAGATGAAGCGCCCTGATTCAGACAAAGAAGTCATCATTACACTCCCATGAGCAAAAAGAACGTCGAACCCATCAAACCACAAGAAAAGGACACTCCGGCGAGCCTAATTCGCTGGCGCTTTTATTTGGTGCTCTTTATTGTGTTCTGCATTTTTATGGCGCTCGTTGCTCGCATTGCGTTTATTCAGGTGGTTGAACCAGGCAACTTGATCAAACAGGGCGATCTTCGCTCAGTGCGCGCGAAAACCTTGCACTCGGCGCGCGGCATTATTTCCGATCGTAATGGTGAGCCACTTGCGGTCAGCGTGCCCGTTGAGGCTGTATGGGCCGACCCTGTTAACATTTTCAAACATGGTGGCCTGAGCGATATTGATCGTTGGCACGCGTTGGCCGATGTATTGGGCCTTAAGCGCGAGGAGCTGATCGACAAAATCAATCGTAACCGCTCAAGACGCTTTGTCTATTTACAACGGCAAGTTAGCCCAGCCATGGCCAATTACGTGCGAGAGCTGAAGCTGTCTGGCGTAGGATTAAAAGCGGAATCACGTCGCTATTACCCCGCGGGCGAAGTCAGTGCACACTTAGTGGGTGTGACGGGAATTGATGGTCACGGCCTCGAAGGGGTTGAGCGCAGTTATGATAAATGGCTCACCGGAGAAGCGGGTAAACAGATCATTCGTAAAGACCGTTATGGCCGAGTCGTTGAAAATATCTCACTCGAAGAGCGTGAAGAGGGCAAACCGCTTGAGCTGACCATCGATCAGCGAATTCAAGCGATTGCGTATCGAGCGATTAAGCAGTCGGTCGCCGATCACCGTGCAACGTCAGGATCGGCTGTGGTGCTTGATGTACAAACGGGCGCGGTGTTGGCGATGGTGAATGCGCCGTCCTACAACCCCAACAATCGTAGTGACCTTCAATCAGCGAAAATGCGCAACCGCGTGATCACCGACGCGTTTGAGCCGGGCTCAACCGTGAAACCCTTTGTGGTATTAGCGGCACTCGACAATGGCAGCGCCGATGCCAATACGGTCATCGATACCGGCAATGGCGTGTTTGAAATTGGTGGCAGCAAGGTTAGAGATACGTCGAAAGTGGGCAAAGCCGATCTGACGACCATCTTGCAGAAATCGAGTAACATCGGCGTGACCAAACTGGCACTCGATATGCCGCTTGAGGCTCTGCTTGGTATGTACAGTTCGGTCGGATTTGGTCAACCTTCGGGATTAAACTTGGTCGGTGAAACCTCCGGTATCTTCCCCAATCGCCGTCGCTGGTCGAAGTTTGAAATTGCGACCTTATCATTCGGGTATGGCTTGACCATTACCCCGCTCCAACTGGCGCATGCGTATTCCACCTTGGGCAACTTCGGCGTCTATCAGCCCGTGCACATCATAGAGAACAACCAACAAGATTTTTCACGTCAGGTCATTGACAGCGAGCACGCGAAAATGGTGCTGAGAATGCTAGAAACCGTCACACAGCCGGGTGGTACTGCAACCAAAGCGGCAGTGCCGGGCTATCGAGTTGCGGCGAAAACCGGCACATCACGCAAAGCGATTGCGGGGGGATACGGAGATGAATACTTCGCCTATACCGCGGGGGTAGCGCCGGCCAGCAAACCGCGAGTGGCGCTGGTAGTGGTGATCAATGAGCCTCAAGGTGATAACTACTACGGAGGCTCGGTCGCGGGTCCCGTGTTTGCTGAAATTCTCAAAGGGACACTGCAACTGCTTAATGTTGCCCCTGATGAAAACCGATTTAAAAATGAGTAAGTGAGAGAGCCAATGCCAACAACACTCACATTAACGCAATTATTACGACCTTGGCTTGAGTTGGGCGATGAGCTCGCGATACCTGTTCGCCAACTTGAGCTCGACAGTCGCCAAGTAACCAAAGGATCGACCTTTGTTGCCATCCAAGGTCACGCTTTGGATGCGAGGAGGTTTATTCCGGCCGCGATTGCTCAAGGGGCCAATGCCGTTATTGCACAGGCGTGTTCGCGTGCTCCGCATGGTTTGGTGGAATACATTCAGTCGGTGCCTGTGGTGTATGTCGATGCACTTGATCAGCGTTTATCTCAGTTGGCGCTTTCCCTATATCCAGTCGCAGGGAATCATCTGATTGGCGTCACCGGTACGAACGGTAAAACCACAGTGACGCAGCTCATCGCTCAATGGTTAGAGCTGCTAGGGCAGCGCGCGGCGGTGCTCGGCACTGCGGGTAATGGTTTTCTCGAGAACTTGCAGCCTGCGGTCAATACCACAGGCAGTGCCGTGACGATTTGTCAGATGCTGTCTCAGCTTCAGCAGCGAGGTGCACACTACACTGCGATGGAAATCTCCTCTCATGGTTTGGTTCAAGGCCGGGTGAAAGCGCTTCCGTTTGCAGCGGGCGTGTTTACCAACCTAAGTCGTGATCACCTCGATTACCACGGCACGATGGATGAATACGCTCGTGCTAAGCAAATGCTCTTTACTGATCATGCCTGCCAGCACGCGATCATCAATGCCGATGACGCCGTCGGTGCCCAGTGGCTGACTGAGCTTGATCACGTGACGGCGGTTTCTCTCTCTCCAACGACCCACAAACGTGCCGTGTTTGCTCATCATGTATTGTATTCAGAACAGGGTATCGAGCTGCACTTTGATGGTCTCTATGGCCAAGGTGAGCTTCAGGTACCCCTCATCGGCCAGTTCAATGCCAGTAATGTGCTTGTGGCGATGACAACGCTGCTTGAGTTGGGTTTTGATAAATCGGCCTTGATGGCGACAGCGCCTCAACTAGAGCCCGTCATTGGACGTATGGAGCTGTTCGCTTCACCCGGGAAAGCAAAAGTGGTGGTCGATTATGCGCACACGCCAGACGCATTAGAAAAAGCGTTGCAAGCGCTGCGCGTTCATTGTCACGGCAAACTGTGGGCGATTTTCGGTTGCGGTGGCGATCGGGATACGGGTAAGCGTCCAATGATGGCTTCGATTGGTGAACAACTGGCTGATCAGGTTATTTTGGCCGATGATAACCCGCGCAGCGAGGATCCTAAGACCATCGTGCAAGATATGCTGGATGGCATGGCGAAGCCAAACTTGGCGATTGTCGAGCATGATCGCTATCAAGCCTTGCGTTACGCGCTAGCTAACAGCCAAGCGCAAGACATTATCTTGCTTGCAGGCAAAGGCCATGAAGATTATCAAGTTTTGGCAGATAAAACCGTGCACTACTCTGATCGTGAGTCGGCGGCAGAGCTATTGGAGTCTCCTTTATGATCACTATGATGTTATCTCAATTAGTCGAGCCACTGTCGGCGGAGTTGATTGGCCAAGATGTGGCGATCGAGAGTGTGTCAACTGACACGCGTGCCATCGAAACGGGCGCGCTGTTTGTTGCCTTGGTCGGTGAGCGTTTTGATGCGCACGATTTTGCGGCCAAAGCCGTTGATTCCGGCGCGGCGGCGCTGTTGGTCAGTCGAGTTTTGCCGCTTGATATCCCTCAGCTATTGGTCAAAGACTCCAAAGTGGCGCTAGGGCAGTTAGGCGCCTTCGTTCATCAGTTATGCCAAACCCCGACGGTGGCGATCACAGGAAGCTGCGGTAAAACCACGGTGAAAGAGATGGTCGCTAGCATCATGAGTCTTCAAGGACAAGTGCTGTTTACTGCGGGTAACTTCAACAACAATATAGGTGTGCCGTTGACCTTGCTCCGTTCGACGCCGGAAGATGATTATGCCGTGATTGAACTCGGCGCCAACCACATTGGTGAAATCGCCTATACGACCGCCTTGGTCAAACCCGATGTTGCCCTCGTGAACAACGTTGCGGCGGCGCATTTAGAAGGCTTTGGTTCGATTGAGGGCGTGAAGCAAGCAAAAGGAGAGATCTACCAAGGGCTTGCGTCTGGCTCAGTGGCGATCGTCAATCTCGATAGTCATGGTGGTGAGCATTGGAGCGGTGTCTTGGCCGATAAACAGGTCAAAACCTTTTCTATGACCGATGCAAGCGCAGATTACTTTGCTACTCACGTGGTGTTAAACGCGTTGGGTGAGGCAAGTTTTATTTTGCGCACTCCAAGTAGTGAGCTGAGCGTCAAACTCGGTATTATTGGTCAGCACAATGTTGCCAACGCACTGGCTGCTGCGGCTCTGGCGAAAGAGTTAGGTGCCAGCGATGAGATGATTGTCAAAGGGCTAGAAAGTCTTGCCAAAGTGAAAGGGCGCGTCGAAACCGTCGCATTGACCGATGAGATTCGTCTTATCGATGACAGCTACAACGCCAGCGTCCCCGCCATGAAAGCGGCGGTGGATCTCTTGTCGAGTTTTGATGGGACGCGCTGGCTAATTTTGGGGAATATGGCAGAGCTTGGTGACGAAAGCCTTGCACTTCATCGTCAAGTCGGTGAACATGCTGCCCCTTTTAACTTCCCTTATGTGTTGACCTATGGTGATGACGCAGAGGTTATCAGCCAGGTTTGCCAGGGGACACATTTTTGCTCTCATGAGAGCATGATTGATTATATTAAGCAGCAGATAAAGACGCACCAAGGGCCACAAACTTTGCTGGTCAAAGGTGCCAATAGCGCCGGTATGTTTAAAGTCGCGGCTGCTGTGAAGGAGATGTTTGCATGATTATTTGGCTTGCGGAGCTGCTACAGCCATACTTTTCATTTTTTCGCCTGTTCGAATATTTGTCGTTCCGAGCCATTGTCAGTGTATTGACGGCCTTAGCGATCTCTTTGTGGATGGGGCCTCGTATGATTCGCCGATTGCAGATGTTGCAAATTGGTCAGGTGGTGCGTAACGAAGGGCCTGAGTCACATTTTAGTAAGCGTGGCACGCCAACCATGGGCGGTGTGATGATCTTAACGGCGATCATGACAACAGTTCTGCTTTGGGCGGATCTGGCTAACCCATATGTTTGGGCTGTGCTCGCCGTACTTGCGGGCTACGGCGCCGTGGGGTTTGTCGATGACTATCGCAAAGTCGTGCGCAAAAACACCGATGGCTTGATTGCGCGTTGGAAGTATTTCTGGCAATCCGCGATCGCATTAGTGGTGGCGTTTGCACTTTATGCTCACGGTAAAGATACCGCGGCGACACAACTGGTGGTGCCCTTTTTCAAAGACATTATGCCGCAGTTAGGTCTGTTCTATATCGTGCTGACTTATTTTGTGATTGTCGGCACTAGCAACGCGGTCAATTTAACCGATGGTTTGGATGGGTTGGCGATCATGCCAACGGTACTGGTTGCTGCAGGTTTTGCAGCCATTGCCTGGGCCACTGGCAACGTTAATTTCGCCAATTACCTGCACATTCCATACGTGCCTCACGCATCAGAGTTAGTCGTAGTGTGTACGGCGATCGTGGGAGCGGGGCTAGGCTTTTTATGGTTTAACACCTACCCTGCACAAGTCTTTATGGGCGATGTCGGTTCACTGGCTCTTGGCGGTGCGCTTGGTACGATTGCCGTGTTGGTGCGTCAAGAGTTTGTATTGGTGATCATGGGCGGCGTGTTTGTGATGGAGACCTTGTCGGTGATCCTTCAAGTGGGCTCATACAAATTGCGTGGGCAGCGAATTTTCCGTATGGCGCCGATTCACCATCACTACGAGTTAAAAGGCTGGCCGGAACCTCGGGTTATCGTTCGTTTTTGGATCATCTCTATCGTACTTGTTTTGATTGGACTGGCGACGCTGAAAGTTCGCTAATCCCCGTTTTGTTTCGCCAATAGGATAAAAGGAATGGCCATGCGCGAGTCTATTCATGCCAACCCCTCTCGATGGGAGTCGATTCACCACGTCGTCGTGGTTGGCTTGGGTATCACCGGTTTGTCGGTGGTGAATTACCTTAAGCGTTTACCGAATGCGCTCGACATTAAGGTGATCGATACGCGCCAGTGCCCGCCGGGTCAAGAGTCGCTGCCGAGTGATGTTGCATTGCACAGTGGTGGATGGCAAACGCAATGGCTAGAGCGTGCAGACTTGGTCGTGGTCAACCCGGGTATTGCGTTGGCGACGGCTGATATTCAGCAAGTAATTGCTAAAGGCACGCTAGTCGTGGGCGACATTGAGCTATTTGCTTGGCATGTCAGCAAACCGGTGATCGCGATTACTGGCTCGAATGGCAAAAGCACCGTCACGGATCTCACCGGTGTGGCGACGAACGCTGCGGGCGTCAAGACCGCCGTGGGTGGAAACATCGGCGTTCCCGCGCTGGATCTGCTAAAGCAAGAGGCGGATCTTTACGTTCTTGAACTGTCGAGTTTTCAATTAGAGACGACCTCTTCTTTGCATCTAGTGGCCGCGGCTTTTCTCAATCTGAGTGAAGACCATATGGACCGCTACTCTGGAATGGCGGCGTATCGTGCGGCCAAGCTACGCATTTTCGACCATGCTATCAAAGGGGTTGTGAATGCAGACGACAAGCAAACCTACCCAGAACACAACACTTGCGCGCTCGTGACGTTCTCGCTCAAGCAAGAGGCTGATTACCATTTACGCCAATCTCAAGGTCGTGACTGGATTGTGTTTCAAGATAGCCCTATTTTAGCGACCGATGAGCTTGCTCTGGTGGGCCAGCACAATGTTGCGAATGTGATGGTGGTACTGGCGCTGCTGAATCAAGCGGGTATAGAGCTCCAGGGAGCCTTACCGGCTATCAAGGCTTATCAAGGTTTAACACATCGTTGCCAAGTGGTGGCTGACAAACGCGGCGTTAAGTGGGTCAATGATTCTAAAGCGACCAATGTTGCCAGTACGTTGGCGGCGCTATCTGGACTATCCTTGACAGGACGACTCTACCTACTTGTCGGCGGTGTCGGTAAAGGGGCAGATTTTTCCGAATTGGTATCGCCACTGTCGAAGCTCAACGTGCAGCTTTGCTGCTTTGGCGTGGATGGTGAGGCGTTTATGCCCTTGCATCCTAGTGCCAAACGATTTGACCGTATGAGTGATGTGATTGAGTGGGTTGCCCCTCAGCTCAGCGAGGGTGACATGGTGATGCTTTCACCGGCTTGTGCGAGCTTTGATCAGTTCAACAACTTTATGGCGCGCGGTGATGCATTCCGCGAGCTTGCTCTCACCTACGCATAACAGCAAGGACGATATGCCGATTTCCAGTGCCATCCACAGAGTGCAACATTGGCTCACCAGTGACAGCCCAGACTCACTGTACGATCGACAATTGGTCTGGATTGCGCTTGGGTTAATGTTGACAGGTTTGGTGATGGTGACATCCGCATCGTTTCCTATCAGTTCGCGTCTTACTGACCAGCCTTTCCACTTTATGTTTCGCCATGCGCTTTTTCTTGTCCTCGCGCTCGGAACGTCCGCGGTTATTTTACAAGTCCCGATGCGCAAATGGCTCGACTACAGTACTTGGTTGCTGCTGTTGTCTATTTTCTTGCTGTGCGTGGTGCTGGTGGCGGGAAAATCGGTCAATGGCGCCTCACGTTGGATTCCGCTAGGACTGTTTAACTTACAGCCTGCCGAAGTGGCGAAATTGTCACTGTTTATTTTTATGTCCGGATACTTAGTGCGTAAACGCGATGAGGTTCAATCGAGCTTCTTTGGTGGGTTTATTAAGCCCATCATCGTATTTGGAACATTAGCCGGTTTGCTGCTTCTTCAGCCCGATTTAGGCACCGTTATCGTGATGTTGGTGACGCTGTTTGGCATGCTGTTTATCGCCGGAGCCAAGCTGACTCAGTTTCTTGCCTTGATGGTGGTCGGCATTTCAGCGGTAGTCGGATTGATTTGGATCGAGCCTTACCGCATGCGCCGCGTCACCTCGTTTCTCGACCCGTGGGAAGACCCTTTCGGCAGCGGTTACCAATTGACGCAGTCATTGATGGCTTTTGGCCGAGGTGAGTGGTTTGGTCAAGGCCTTGGTAATTCAATTCAAAAGCTCGAATACTTACCTGAAGCGCACACGGACTTTGTGTTTGCCGTGTTAGCGGAAGAGTTGGGCTTTGTTGGCGTTGTGCTCGTGCTAATGCTGATTTTTAGCTTGGTGATCAAAGCCATTTTTATTGGCAGAAAAGCGTTTGAGAACCAGCATCTTTTTGGCGGCTATCTGGCATTTGGTATCGGCATTTGGTTTGCGTTTCAAACCTTAGTCAATGTCGGTGCGGCGGCCGGTATGGTGCCGACCAAAGGTCTCACCTTGCCGCTTATCAGTTACGGCGGATCTAGCTTGATTATCATGGCGGTGGCCGTCTCTATCTTACTTCGCATTGACTTCGAATGCCGGGTTGATGCGCCTGACTCAACACAGAAATCGAATAATGACTCAGACTAAAAAACTTATGGTCATGGCCGGTGGTACGGGCGGTCATGTTTTCCCTGGCTTAGCCGTTGCCAAAAAACTTCAGCAGCAAGGTTGGGAAATTCGCTGGCTAGGAACTGCGGATCGAATGGAAGCCGAGTTGGTACCCAAACACGGTATCGATATCGACTTTATCAAAGTCAAAGGCTTGCGTGGACAGGGGTTAGCGAAACTTCTCGCGGCGCCGTTTCAAATCATCAATGCGATCTTTCAGGCCAAAGCGCACATGAAACGCTGGCAACCGGATGTGGTATTGGGCATGGGCGGCTATGTCAGTGGCCCAGGTGGCGTGGCAGCGAAACTGTTGGGCATTCCAGTAGTACTGCACGAGCAAAATGCGGTTGCAGGTCTCACCAATCAATGGTTATCACGTATTGCGAGCAAGGTGTTTCAGGCGTTTCCGGGTGCATTTACTCATGCAGAAGTGGTGGGGAACCCCGTGCGTGAGGATGTGATTTCACTGCCAAGCCCAACAGTGCGCATGAGTGAGCGTAGCGATGAGATTCGTATTTTGGTTATGGGTGGCAGTCAAGGTGCGAGGATTTTAAATCAAACCTTACCTGAGGTGATGGCCAACCTAGGAAGTGGTTATCAAGTTCGTCATCAAGCGGGTAAAAATAACGCGGATTCTGTGAAAAAAGCCTATCAAGATCAAAACGTCGAGCAGGCTGAAGTGGTGGAATTCATCGATGATGTTGCTGCGGCATACGCTTGGGCCGATCTTCTGGTCTGCCGCTCTGGTGCGTTGACGGTGTCGGAAGTGTCAGCGGCGGGGGTCGGGGCGATTTTTATTCCCTTTATGCACAAAGATCGCCAACAAGCGTTGAACGCGGATCATCTGGTAGAATGCGGCGCCGCAAAAATGATTGAGCAGCCGGCGCTCAGTGTGGCGTCATTGACCGAAGGTATTCGCCATCTGAGCCGTGATGATCTTCTCTCTATGGCAGAGAAGGCACGCGCGGCCGCCAAACTGGACGCTGATACAGTGGTGGCAACGGCGATCATCGAACTGGCACAGAAATAGAGAACGATTATGACAATTCAACATACACAAGATTTGGCGCAGATTCGTGCCATGGTGCCAGAAATGCGCCGCGTGAAATGCATTCACTTTATCGGCATCGGTGGTGCGGGTATGAGTGGCATCGCAGAAGTGTTGCTCAACGAAGGCTACCAAATCACGGGGTCAGATATCGCAGAGAATCCGGTTACGCAGGGGCTCGCGCAAAAAGGGGCGACGATTTATATCGGTCACCATGCAGACAACGTCGCCAACGCCAGTGTGGTGGTTGTCTCTACTGCCATCAACGAGCAAAACCCAGAAATTAAGGCTGCCCGCGAAGCCCGTATCCCTGTGGTTCGCCGCGCAGAAATGTTGGCTGAGCTGATGCGTTTTCGTCACGGTATTGCGGTGGCGGGCACACATGGTAAAACCACGACAACGGCCTTGGTCACGCAGATTTATTCTGAAGAAGGCTTAGACCCGACGTTCGTCAACGGTGGCTTGGTCAAAAGCGCGGGAACCAATGCGCGACTGGGCTCTAGCCGTATCTTGATTGCGGAAGCGGACGAAAGCGACGCTTCGTTTCTCCATTTGCAGCCTATGGTCAGTATCGTTACCAATATTGAAGCGGATCATATGGACACCTATGGCGGCGATTTTGAAACGCTCAAACAAACGTTCATCGATTTTCTGCACAACCTACCGTTTTATGGCCAAGCGATTTTGTGTGTCGATGACCCGGTCGTGCGTGAACTGATTCCTAAAGTGAGCCGCCAAGTGATTACTTACGGTTTTTCAGAAGATGCCGATGTGCGCATTGAAAACTATCGCCAAGAAGGCCAGCAGGGCAAGTTTACTGTCGTACGTAAACATCGCGCTAACCTAGACATTACCCTGAATATTCCGGGGCGCCATAATGCGCTCAATGCATCAGCGGCCATCGCCGTGGCAACGGAAGATGATGTCAGCGATGAGGCGATTTTACGCGCCATGGCAGGCACTCAAGGAACCGGCCGCCGCTTTGATCATCTAGGTGAGTTCGAAACTGGCAAGGGACATGCAATGCTGGTTGATGATTATGGCCACCACCCGACAGAAGTGGATGTGACCATTCAAGCCGCGAGAAACGGTTGGCAAGAAAAGCGCTTAGTGATGATCTTTCAGCCTCACCGTTACAGCAGAACGCGAGACCTCTACGATGATTTCGCCAACGTGCTGGAACAAGTGGATGTCTTGATCATGCTGGATGTCTATGCGGCAGGTGAAAAGCCCATTGCTGGTGCAGATGGTCGATCATTGTGCAGAACGATTCGTTCACGTGGCCGTATTGATCCCATTTTTGTCCCGGACAGCAGTACGTTACCTTCCGTTCTTGCGAATGTCTTACAAGACGGTGACTTAGTGCTTACTCAAGGGGCTGGGGATGTCGGTAAAGTGGCAAAACAGTTGGCGGCTTTTGAGTTAAATATCGATAAGATGCGTCAGGCGTAGATTTAAGGGTGAAAAATCGTGGTTTGATGCACTTTCTGTGTTTTAAGCGGCGATTTCTCACTTTCAGTATTTGATACTTTCAGTGACGCCAGTATAATCCGAAAGTTAAAATAAGTGCTTTTGCCTTATTGCAAAAGAAGATAGGGAAAATTGCGAACAAATAGCAAGGACTATGGACTTTGATTAAAAGTGCTTTTAATGAAAGCCGTCATCTAACCTCTTCCCCACTTGTTAAAAACCACGCGGTTGGCGGTGGGTTTTTACTGGTGGTTTTGCTGTTAATTGGCTCCCTTCTTTATTCGACGATTTCATGGATGTGGGATGACCAGCGTCTGCCACTCTCTAAAATTGTCTTGCAAGGTGATTTGCACTACGTCTCTGCCCTCGATGTCCAACGTGCTTTTGCGCATTTGGATCATGTCGGAACCTTTATGTCACAAGATATCAAGGTGTTGCAGACGATGGCTGAAGCGATCCCTTGGGTCTCTCACGCCTCAATACGCAAGCAATGGCCAGACACCGTCAAAGTGTTTCTTACTGAGCACCAAGCGGCGGCAATTTGGAATGGCAACGCATTGCTGAATGAGCAGGGAGACGTCTTCAATGGTGACATCGGCCAACTAGAAGAGGAGCGGGTAAAGCTCTACGGCCCACAGGGTACCAGCCAAGAAGTGTTGGACGTGTGGCGTCGAATTAGCCCGAAATTTACCGCGCTCAATTTGTCGATTACGTCCTTGGTGCAAAACGAGCGCCGAGCGTGGCAAATTATTCTAGATAACGGCATTCGTTTGGAATTGGGTAAAGAGTCGTTAGAGGAACGCATCAATCGATTTGTTTCTCTGTATCAGAATTTAGGTAGCGACACGTTAAGAGTGAGCTACATTGACCTCAGGTATGACACGGGAGCATCCGTTGGATGGTTCCCTGATCAAGAGTTAGAACAAGAGAGTACAGATGACTAAGACCGCTGATGACAACATTATTGTTGGTCTTGATATAGGCACTGCAACCGTATCGGCTCTGGTGGGCGAAGTATTGCCTGATGGTCAAATTAATATTATTGGCGCTGGGATTAGCCCGTCGCGTGGTATGGATAAAGGCGGAGTCAACGACCTAGAGTCGGTAGTGAAATCGGTTCAGCGCGCGGTGGACCAAGCGGAGTTGATGGCTGAGTGCCAAATTCGCAACGTCTACATTTCGCTGTCTGGTCGCCATATTGCTAGCCGTATCGAAAAGGGGATGGGCACTATCTCCGAAGAAGAAGTGTCACAAGAAGACATGGATCGTGCGATTCATACCGCTAAGTCTATTAAAATTGGCGATGAGCAGCGTATTTTGCATGTCATCCCACAAGAGTTTACGATCGACTACCAAGAGGGAATCAAAAATCCACTCGGTCTGTCAGGGGTGCGCATGGAAGTCAGCGTGCACCTCATTTCTTGCCACAATGATATGGCGAGAAACATTATTAAAGCGGTTGAGCGTTGCGGCTTAACGGTGGAGCATTTGGTCTACTCTGGCCTTGCGTCAAGTAATGCGGTCATTACAGAAGATGAGCGTGAACTTGGCGTGTGTGTGGTTGATATTGGTGCAGGCACCATGGATGTAGCCATCTGGACAGGCGGCGCGTTACGTCACACTGAGGTCTTTTCTTACGCAGGAAATGCGGTCACCAGCGATATAGCCTTTGCATTTGGCACGCCAGTCAGCGATGCTGAAGAGATTAAAGTCAAATATGGCTGTGCCGTGAGTGAATTGGTCAGCAAAGATGACACAGTTAACGTTCCTAGCGTTGGAGGGCGTCCATCGCGAAGTTTACAACGTCAAACTCTATCTGAAGTGATAGAGCCTCGTTATACTGAGTTAATGGGTCTGGTGAACCAGACGATCGATACTGTTCAAGAAAGACTGCGTGAAGAGGGGATTAAACACCATCTTGCCGCAGGTGTGGTGCTCACAGGTGGGGCATCACAAATTGAAGGTTTGGTTGAGTGTGCGGAGCGCGTGTTCCGCAACCAAGTACGAGTTGGCAAGCCACTAGAGGTGAGCGGCTTAACGGATTATGTCAAAGAGCCGTATCATTCTACGGCTGTGGGTTTACTTCATTACGCGCGCGACAGTCAGGTAAATGATGAGACGGAATACAACGAGCCTTCTCGCCAGTCAGTTACCGGCTTTTTTGCTCGAGTGCGTAATTGGATACAAAAAGAGTTTTAACCTGAGCAGCAGGAAAAACGGAGATAACACATGTTTGAACCGATGATGGAAATGTCTGACGATGCAGTAATTAAAGTCGTTGGGGTTGGTGGCGGCGGCGGTAACGCTGTCGAACACATGGTGCGTGAATCCATCGAAGGTGTTGAGTTCATCAGTATCAATACTGATGCTCAGGCGCTTCGAAAAACCAGTGTCAGTAGTGTCATCCAAATTGGTGGCGACATGACAAAAGGTCTAGGTGCAGGTGCAAACCCGCAAGTAGGACGTGACGCTGCTCTTGAAGATAGAGAAAGAATTAAAGAAGAGTTGTCAGGTGCCGATATGGTATTTATCGCGGCCGGAATGGGCGGTGGTACTGGTACCGGTGCGGCACCTGTTATTGCAGAAGTGGCAAAAGAACTCGGCGTATTGACCGTCGCTGTAGTCACTAAGCCATTTAGCTTCGAAGGCAAAAAGCGCCTAGCGTTTGCTGAGCAAGGTATTGAAGAGCTCTCAAAGCATGTGGACTCACTTATAACGATTCCCAATGAGAAATTGCTCAAGGTTCTTGGCCGAGGCATCACACTACTCGAAGCGTTTGCAAGTGCAAATGACGTATTGAAAAACGCGGTACAAGGTATTGCTGAGCTAATCACTCGCCCTGGCATGATTAACGTCGACTTTGCGGATGTTCGCACTGTGATGTCGGAAATGGGTCACGCTATGATGGGAAGTGGTGTCGCGAAAGGTGAAGACCGTGCGGAAGAAGCGGCAGAGATGGCAATCTCTAGCCCACTGCTTGAAGATATTGATCTTGCGGGCGCTCGTGGCGTCTTGGTCAACATCACAGCGGGTCTGGATATGCGCCTCGATGAGTTCGAAACTGTGGGTAACACAGTTAAGGCGTTCGCTTCTGACAATGCAACTGTGGTGATTGGTACTTCTCTTGACCCAGACATGGCTGATGAAATCCGTGTCACCGTTGTAGCGACAGGTATCGGTAACGAGAAAAAACCTGACATTACTCTGGTTGCGGGTGGAAAAGCGAAGCCGGTTACGCAAACTCAACCACAACAAACGGTGACGCCTCAAGCGAGCGTCAACAAAGTGGAAGAAAAAGCGGCACCATCTTTGCAAGAGAAACCACAAGTTTCACCTCAGCCGACGACGTCAGGTGTTGGCGGTGGGGCAAGCCAAAGCGCTGCTGCACCGAAAGCCGATAAAGAAAGTGGCTACTTAGATATTCCTGCTTTCCTACGTCGCCAAGCTGATTGATGACATCCATAATTTGACACTGTTCGATTATGTGGTAGGATTCGCGGTCGATGTTAAAGATTGACCGCGTTTTGTGGCAATATTGTTGAGGCAAAGTAGATGATCAGACAACGTACTCTGAAAGAAATAGTGAAAACAACTGGTGTGGGTCTCCACTCTGGTCGTAAAGTCACGCTCACGCTACGCCCAGCTGCTGCAAATACTGGTATCATTTATCGCCGCACGGATTTAGAGCCCGCGGTCGACTTCCCTGCGAACCCAGACTCTGTGCGCGACACCAAATTGTGTACCGCTCTGGTTAATGACGCAGGTGTCCGTATTTCAACAGTTGAACACTTGAATGCTGCCCTAGCGGGTATGGGTATCGATAACGTTATCGTTGAAGTCGATGCGCCAGAAATCCCAATTATGGATGGCAGCGCAAGTCCATTCGTATTCTTGCTCCAACAAGCGGGTATCGAAGAGCAAAATGTCGCAAAACGTTTTATTCGTATCAAGAAACCTATCCGTTTTGAAGAAGAAGACAAGTGGGCGGAGTTTGTTCCGTTTAATGGCTTCCGTATGGATTTCGAAATCGAGTTCAATCACCCGGCCATTGATGCCGACGAGCAGCACTTGGTGTTTGATTTCTCGACCAACGGTTTTGTGAAAGAGATTTCACGAGCTCGTACCTTTGGATTCATGCGTGATATCGAATACCTCCAGTCTCAAAACTTGGTGCTGGGTGGCAGTTTTGACAACGCCATCGTATTGGATGAATACCGTATTCTGAACGAAGAAGGTCTTCGCTTTGAAAATGAGTTTGTGACGCACAAAGTGCTTGATGCCATTGGCGATCTGTACATGTGTGGTCACCCTATCATTGGCGAATTCCGAGCTTACAAATCGGGCCATGGTCTCAACAACCAGTTGCTTCGTGCAGTCCTCGCAGACCAAGAAGCGTGGGAGTGGGTGACCTTTGAAGAAGAGGCACCAGCACCGATGGCTTTTGCAGAGCCTAACATGGTGCTTGCATAAAGCGCGGGTATTAAGCCAACAAGCTAAAAATTTTAAAGGCCAGATCGCAGGATTTGGCCTTTTTTGATCGCCCTAACAAATATCAGCCAAATATCAGTGTGGCGAAGTCCTACGATTTCTTGGCTAATTTCGCTAAGCTTTCAAGTCGTGCCTTTACTTTCGGCGAGGCGTTTGAGGCAATCATTTCAAGATAGCTCGCGGCAGTGGAAGAGATCGGATCCCTTTGTGGCGCTGGCTGCTCGCTTTTTTCACTGTTTGATCGATATAGCTCCGGATTGATTTGTACGCTGACAGCGATCAGTCGAGCGAATCCCTGAGATCGTAATTGATTCAAAATATGCAGACGATCACGATCGATCTTCATCTTGATCCCTGCGCTAGCCACCTCGAGGATCAATTGTCCCTCACGGATGTTTGCCACCCGGCAATGCTTTTCCGTACCGCGAGGCAAAATGGCCTGCAGTGCTCGGTTGATCAAGATGATCTCTTCGGCGTGTTGCTGCAGTGTCGACAAGCGAGATTGAGCGATGATGTCGTCGCCTAAAGTAGGGCGGTGGTCACGCATAGTGGGCCTTATATTGCTGGACGGTCTGTTTCATTCTAAGCGAAGCTCGTGCGAGTAGGTAGCATTGCGTTGGATAAACTTACGTCATATAAGCACAAAAAATAAAGTGTGCTTCAAACAAATTACCTTGCTATTGGTTGTCAGGGTGAAAATTTCATAAGATAGGCGCCACTAAAATCAGTTCTAGCCTTGAATTCTAAAGTAAATAGCACAATATCTGAGGAAAGTGATTTATCTCAGTATTCTTAGTTTAAAACTGGTAGAGACTGAAGGCATTATAAGATGATCGGGCCCGATCTGAGTTAAGAGAGATTCATAGCAAATGATAACTAAGCTACTGACAAAGGTAATTGGCAGTCGCAACGACAGAACCCTGCGACGTCTGAGAAAAATAGTAAAAGAGATCAACAATTTTGAGCCGACGTTTGAGGCTCTATCTGATGAAGAGCTAAAACAAAAGACCGTCGAATTTCGTCAGCGTTTAGATCAAGGTGAGACACTAGACAGTCTGTTGCCTGAAGCTTTCGCGACGGTTCGTGAAGCATCAAAACGTTTGTATGGCATGCGCCACTTTGATGTTCAGCTTATCGGCGGCATGGTTCTGAATAACGGACAAATCGCTGAAATGCGTACTGGTGAAGGTAAAACACTCACCGCGACACTCCCTGCATACCTGAACGCGCTGCCAGGCAAAGGGGTTCATGTCGTGACCGTCAACGACTACCTCGCTAAGCGAGACGCAGAAACCAACCGACCGCTGTTTGAATTCCTCGGTATGACGGTAGGCGTTAACGTGCCGAACATGCCACCTCAAGAGAAAAAAGAAGCCTACAAAGCAGATATTCTTTACGGTACCAACAACGAATTCGGTTTTGACTACCTACGTGACAATATGGCGTTTCGCGCCGAAGACCGCGTTCAACGCGCGCGCTTTTTCGCTGTGGTCGATGAAGTTGACTCCATCTTGATTGATGAGGCGAGAACGCCGCTGATCATTTCTGGCCCTGCTGAAGATAGCTCTGAGCTGTACACTCGCATCAACACGCTCATCCCACAACTCCAGAAGCAAGATAAAGAAGATTCCGAAGAGTACCGTGGTGATGGTCACTACACGGTGGATGAGAAATCCAAGCAAGTGTATTTGACTGAAACCGGTCAAGAGTTTGTTGAAGAGTTAATGATTAAAAACGGCTTGATGGTCGAAGGTGACACCTTGTACTCACCGACGAACATCAGTCTACTGCACCATGTTAATGCTGCCTTGCGTGCGCACGTATTGTTTGAGAAGAACGTTGACTACATCGTCACTGAAGAGGGTGAAGTGGTGATCGTTGATGAACATACGGGTCGTACTATGCCTGGTCGCCGTTGGTCTGAAGGTCTACATCAAGCGGTGGAAGCGAAAGAAGGCGTTAAGATCCAAAACGAGAACCAAACGCTGGCGTCGATTACCTTCCAGAACTACTTCCGTCTCTACGAGAAACTGTCTGGTATGACGGGTACCGCAGATACAGAAGCGTTTGAATTCCAATCGATCTATGGTCTTGAAACCGTGGTTATCCCAACCAACAAGCCAATGATTCGTGATGATATGCCAGACATGGTTTATCGCACCGAGGCGGAGAAATTCGCTGCGATTATCGAAGACATCAAACAGCGCGTTGAAAAAGGTCAGCCAACGCTGGTGGGTACCGTATCGATTGAAAAATCAGAGCTACTTTCTAATGCGCTGAAGAAAGCGAAAATCAAGCACAACGTGCTTAACGCAAAATTCCACGAGAAAGAAGCAGAGATCGTCGCGGAAGCGGGCAAACCGGGTGCAGTCACCATCGCAACCAACATGGCGGGTCGTGGTACGGATATCGTCCTCGGCGGCAGTTGGCAGTCAAAAGTCGAGACACTGGACAACCCAACTCAAGAGCAAATTGACGCGATCAAAGCGGAATGGAAAGTCGTTCACGATCAAGTGCTGGAAGCTGGTGGCTTACACATTATCGGTACTGAGCGTCATGAATCACGTCGTATTGATAACCAGCTTCGTGGTCGTTCTGGTCGTCAAGGGGATGCAGGTTCGTCTCGTTTCTACCTGTCGATGGAAGACTCACTGCTGCGCATCTTTACCTCGGATCGTATGGCTAGCCTTATCCAAAGTGGTATGGAAGAGGGTGAAGCAATCGAATCGAAAATGCTCTCACGTTCGATTGAAAAAGCGCAGCGTAAAGTGGAAGGACGCAACTTCGATATTCGTAAGCAATTGCTGGAATACGATGACGTCGCGAATGACCAGCGTAAAGTGGTGTATGAGCTGCGCGATGAGTTGATGAGCGCTGAAGACATCAGTGAGATGATTGAGCAAAACCGTGACGACGTGCTTAACGCTGTTATCGATGAGTACATCCCACCACAATCGCTAGAAGATATGTGGGATGTGGACGGGCTTCAAGCACGTCTGAAAAATGACTTCGACCTTGATGCGCCGGTCAAGCAGTGGCTTGAAGAAGACGATAAACTGTATGAAGAAGCGCTGCGCGAGAAAATCATTGCGACCTCTATCTCTGTTTACAAAGAGAAAGAAGCCGTGGTGGGAGAGCAAGTGCTGCGCAACTTTGAAAAATCAGTGATGTTGCAAACGCTCGATACCTTGTGGAAAGAGCATTTGGCTGCGATGGACCATTTGCGTCAGGGTATTCATTTACGTGGCTATGCGCAGAAGAACCCGAAACAAGAGTACAAACGTGAATCTTTCGAGCTCTTTGAAGGTCTTCTTGAAGCACTGAAATCCGACGTGATCACTGTCTTGTCTAAAGTGCGCGTTCAGC
>NZ_JCBDGX010000006.1:0-19846 GCF_059834345.1 Vibrio sp. R11-SG3-ISO3-SZ | reverse complement strand
TTTGTTGCTCTCAAAAAAGAAATCTGCGAAGAGATGATCAGCTCGGCCTCAGAGCCAATGCAAGCTCGGCTCTGGGCACAGCAAAGTCACATTGACCTGGTCGTTAGCCGTTGTAAAAACCCCAATCACACCAATATTGTCCTCATGCGTGAGCTCGTCACACAAATGACCAAATTCCAGCAAGCGCTCGATACAGACACGTTACTTGAACCCCAACAAAAGGCAGAGGTCATTCCATTTGATGCGTGGCGCTGAGCGACATTGCGTCGACTCTGCGCCGATCTGAGAGCGGGTGTTTGAGTCCCCCGTTTTGGAGAGAGGGGGGCTTGGCGGATCAAGCGTCGCCAAGACTCTCCCATTCCGTCAACAATTGCATAATGTTGTAGGAGTCTTGCCAGTTGGCACAAGGGCTGAGCAGCTCTTTTTGTCCGGCTTCTATGGCACGGCGCACCTGGCGTACTTGATACAAGAACGCGTCGCCTTCTGCTGTTACCGTCACGTCGCGCTTAGAGGTCTCATAGATTTCCACACTGACTCGGTTGTCTTGAGCGGGAAGCCATGGGTTAGTTTCCATGGTTATACAGCCTTTACTGCCAAGGATTGTGAAGTGATGCTTCAAACCATGATCTTCAGCGGTGTGTACGGTGGCGGTGTGGTGGTCGCCAAAACTCATCAACAATGTGGTTTCACAGATGTTGTTGTCGGCGCCTCTTCGGCTGATGGCCTTGAGAGAACGATTCGCAAAAGCGTCTTCTCCCAGCAGGGTTTTCACAACCAGGTACAGTAACGAGATTGGGTAGCAACCAAGGTTGTATATCGCCCCTTTGCTGTCTGGATTGACGAACTGGGCGATGGAGGCAATGTAAGAGGTATGAATCGATCGCAGTTCACCAATCTCACCGGATTTGAGTATGGTAACCAGCTCTTGAATCAAAGGGTGATGCAGGTACATCAAGCCTTCGGCGAAAAACACCTGATGGTCTTTGACCGCTTGTAGCGCCAGTTTCGTCTTTTCCATATCGATGGAAAGCGATTTCTCACACAAAATCGCTTTACTTTGTTGAGCCGCCTTAATAATAAAGTCATGGTGAAGATGGTTCGGCAAGGCAATGTAGATAATATCGACTTGCTCATCACTCAGTAGCGCGTCGTAATCTGTGAATGTGTGTGCAATCCCGTACTGCTTGGCAAAGGCTGCTAAATTGCTCTCAGAGCGCCCCGCTACCGCGTACAGCTCACTTTGACTATCCTGTTTAATGGCTTCTGCCATCACGCCAGAGATAAAACTGGTTCCAAGAATGCCCCATTTCATGATACTTGCGCTCCATTTTGTTGTGTTTCAAAAGCCTGAACCAATTCGGTCATCTCCGAAGCGATAAATGCGCGGGTATGGGCCATAGTGAAATGGGCTTCAATAGCCGCACGATTCTCATAACGTTCCCACAAAATCACTCGTTGTGGCACGTTGTCATCGTACGTCGCCATTGCTTGTAAGCAGCCGGCTTCACTTTGCATATCAAGGCAAAATTGCTCGATGGCTTGGATAACCGTCGCTCTTGGTTGGTCAGCATTCATTCTCAGCTCAGCGGTGACAAAAATCGTTTGGCTCATGAGTGGTCTCTGTGTTGTTGGCTTTGGATGTTCAAGGTCAACTTTAATTGACGCGTTCTAATTGATAAACTTTCCGCCAGTTTATTCTTTATTAACTATAGGTGCGCAATGGACAAGCTGACCAGTATGAAAGTCTTTGCCTGCGTGGTTGAACAGGGCAGTTTTCGCAGCGCAGCGCATCACTTCGACTTGTCTCCTACCATGATCGGCAAACATGTTCGATTTCTAGAACAAAGTTTAGGGACACAATTGATTCATCGCACCACCCGAAAACAGTCACTCACCGAAGCGGGCAAACTCTACTACCAAGAGTGCCATCGGATTATTGAAGACATCGCCAACGCCGAAAATTTGATTCATACGCTGATCAATCGGCCCCGTGGTACGGTCAAAGTGAATTGTCCTGTCACCTATGGAAAGACGGTATTGGCGCCGATTGTCGCCGACTTTCTCTCTGAGCATCCTGATATCAATGTAGAAATGTTGCTCGACAATAACCTGATTGACCCGTTTCGAACGGATGCCGACGTCATTATCCGCATAGGTGAACTGGTGGACTCTTCACTGGTTGCAAGAAAGCTAGGCGATTATCCGATGACCTATTGTGCCGCGCCTTCGTATCTCAACGCGCATGGACGGATTCAATCATTGGAAGATCTCAGACATCACTGCTGTTTGGGCTTTCACTATCACCAAGGTGAAAGCCAACAAGTGATGAACCTGCCCGCCAGTACCTTTGATCAAAGCCGCATTAGGCTTGCCTCAAACAATGGTGACGTATTGAAATTCGCGGCGATCCAAGGATGTGGTGTTCTGTTGCAGCCGAAGCTGTTGGTCGAGCCAGAGATTGAGTCCGGCCAGTTGATGGAGATCCTGCAAGATGCCGTTCCTAAAGCTAAGCCGATACACCTGCTGTATCGCTCCAAAAATTTGTCACTCAAAAACCGGACCTTTGTTGATTTTGTCGTTGCAGCGGTAAACGCCAAAACATAACCATGAGAAGTCCGAACGTGGGCAACCCACCACTTCTTCAACCTCGATCACAAATTTTTCATCTCTCCCCCTTGGGTTTACCCAAACCATCCCTCATATAGTTAGCACGCGACTGAAATAGTCAGCACAAGACTTTAAAGCCTCAGAGCCAATGCTTTGAGGGCGTTATCAAACCTAAATGGAAATTATCAGGAGAGACGACCGATGAACATTCGTCCATTACACGACCGAGTTATCGTAGAACGCCAAGAAGTTGAATCTAAGTCAGCCGGTGGCATCGTTCTTACTGGTTCTGCGGCAGAAAAATCGACGCGCGGCGTAGTACTCGCTGTGGGTAAAGGCCGCATTCTAGAAAATGGCTCAGTTCAGCCTCTAGACGTAAAAGTGGGTGATACGGTGATTTTTGCTGAAGGCTACGGCACAAGAACCGAAAAAGTCGACGGTAAAGAAGTTCTGATCATGTCTGAAAACGACATCATGGCTATCGTTGAGTAATAGCAAACGTTGAGTAATTCAATTCTGAATCCCAACTAACAAAATCAATCGAATTTAGAAAGGAAGATAAAGATGGCTGCTAAAGACGTAAAATTTGGTAACGATGCACGCATTAAAATGCTAGAAGGTGTGAACGTTCTGGCTGACGCAGTAAAAGTGACGCTGGGCCCTAAAGGCCGCAACGTGGTACTGGACAAATCGTTCGGTGCACCAACCATCACCAAAGATGGTGTCTCTGTTGCGCGTGAAATTGAATTGGAAGACAAGTTCCAAAACATGGGCGCACAAATGGTCAAAGAAGTCGCGTCTCAAGCAAACGACGCGGCAGGTGACGGTACCACTACCGCGACTGTATTGGCGCAAGCGATTGTTAACGAAGGTCTAAAAGCGGTAGCGGCGGGTATGAACCCAATGGATCTTAAGCGCGGCATCGACAAAGCCGTGACCGCTGCTGTAGAAGAGCTTAAAGCGCTCTCTGTGCCTTGTTCAGACACCAAAGCGATTGCACAGGTCGGTACGATTTCTGCCAACTCTGACGCAACCGTAGGTAACATCATTGCTGAAGCGATGGAAAAAGTGGGCCGTGATGGCGTGATCACAGTAGAAGAAGGTCAAGCCCTGCAAGATGAGCTCGATGTGGTAGAAGGTATGCAGTTTGACCGTGGCTACCTATCGCCTTACTTCATCAACAACCAAGAAGCGGGCTCGGTTGATCTAGAAAGCCCATTCATCCTACTGATCGACAAGAAAGTCTCTAACATCCGCGAGCTTCTTCCAACGCTAGAAGCGGTAGCAAAAGCGTCTCGTCCTCTGCTTATCATTGCAGAAGATGTCGAAGGTGAAGCGCTGGCGACACTGGTTGTTAACAACATGCGCGGTATCGTGAAAGTGGCGGCAGTGAAAGCACCAGGCTTTGGCGATCGTCGTAAAGCGATGCTGCAAGACATCGCGATTTTGACTGGCGGTACGGTTATCTCTGAAGAGATCGGCCTAGAGCTAGAAAAAGTAACGCTAGAAGACCTAGGTCAAGCGAAGCGCGTGACCATCACCAAAGAAAACACCACCATCATCGATGGCGTGGGTGAGCAAGAGATGATTCAAGGTCGCGTGGCGCAGATTCGTCAGCAAATCGAAGATGCAACTTCAGACTACGACAAAGAAAAACTTCAAGAGCGCGTGGCGAAACTTGCCGGCGGTGTGGCTGTGATCAAAGTGGGCGCAGCGACAGAAGTGGAAATGAAAGAGAAGAAAGACCGCGTTGAAGATGCGCTGCACGCGACTCGCGCGGCAGTAGAAGAAGGCGTGGTTGCCGGTGGTGGTGTTGCTCTTATTCGCGCAGCATCGAAAGTGGCGAACCTTGAAGGTGACAACGAAGAGCAAAACGTTGGTATCCGCGTGGCACTTCGCGCGATGGAAGCGCCAATCCGTCAAATCACTAAGAACGCCGGTGATGAAGAGTCTGTCGTCGCGAACAACGTTCGTGCTGGCGAAGGTAACTACGGCTACAACGCAGCAACCGGCGAGTACGGTGACATGATTGAGATGGGTATCCTAGACCCAACGAAAGTGACTCGCTCTGCACTTCAATTCGCAGCGTCTGTCGCAGGTCTTATGATTACCACTGAAGCCATGGTCACCGACCTACCACAAAAAGAGGCACCAGCAATGCCTGATATGGGCGGCATGGGCGGAATGGGTGGTATGGGCATGATGTAATCATCCCAACCCTTCTGGTTGAAAGAGAGGTCTCGCTCAGGCGGGGCATCATACGGAGGCTTCGGCCTCCGTTTTTTTTTGCGTATTTTTTAATTAATTATAGTAAGTAAAGGCTTCAATTAACCTTCGAGAGTACATTAATCGCTTTGGTTGCGAAGTCATGTAAGGCGAGATATTGCTGCTCTTTGATGATCCCCTCAACAATCAAAAGGTCGATGTTCAGGTAATCATGAACCAGGCCATTTCTCATGCCAATGATGCGCTTCCACGTCATGAGTTCCGAGCTTGTAATGAGTTGGTGCTCTTTAAGTAAAGTGAAGGCTTGATACGCTTCGGACGTGCTCTTGCCTTGAATAGATTTAACCCAATGTTTAGCAAGACCAATACAGAGCTCGCTATAGACTTGAAGGAGACGTTCTGCCGCTCGAAAGTCACGAGACTTTAAGCCTGTTGTCATCAAATCTTCTCTTAACTCATGGAGTTCAAGGAGGTAAGTGTGTTGATGTTTCTCTGCTTCGTGGAGGTAGGCTTGCAGTCCATCATTCTTCATGCTGTTGTTCTCTACGCTGATGTTCATACATTGAGTAAATTCGACTCGATTCTCGGTATGCTCGCGGGCAATCGGCTCCGTAAATGACACGGCCTTCGTTTACGATACTAAAACCTAAGTAAGCTGGCACCTGATTGATATCGACAATACTTAGCTTGTCACTTGGTAGGTCAAGTGATTGTGCCCAATCTAAGGTAAGGGTATTAGGGCGAAGGTATTTTTCAAACGGTGACAACGAAAAGTCATGAAAAGCAATCGCTAAGTCAACGTCACTATCCTCGTGTTCTTTCCCTTGAGCTCTTGAGCCATACAGCCATACCACCTCGATATCTGGAGATGTTGCCGCTTGCTCTAAAACACGCGAGATGATCGTTTCGGTATCCAGTCTCACACTTTCCATTTTGGCGTTCTTTTTTCAGTATCCTAGGTCAAAAGTATAACGAATTAATCAACAAGCGGACATCTTAGACAGCGACACATTGTCGTAAAATCGTCAACAGAGTGTCTTTTCACTGCAACCTGCGGCTTTTATTTCTAGATGGGGTATTAACGAGAAATAGGAACCGCGCAATGAAGATTGCAGTGATAGGGTGTGGGTATGTCGGGCTATCTAACGCGCTGCTTTTGGCCCAGCATCACCAAGTGATGGCTGTGGATGTGGTGGCAAGCAAAGTCGATAAGCTCAACGACCGTATATCCCCCATTCGAGATCCGGAAATCGAGCTGTTTTTACGCGAGAAACCGCTCAATTTTCGAGCCACCACTGACATGCAAGAAGCGCTAGAGGGTGCCCAGTTTGTCATTATTGCCACGCCGACAGATTATGATCCGGTGACCAATACATTTGATACGCACTCTGTTGAAAGTGTTATTCAGCAGGTGCTGGCGTTAAACGCATCGGCGGTCATGGTGATCAAATCCACAGTCCCCGTGGGCTATACTGAGCAAGTCAAAGCGCGTTTCCAATGTGATCAGATATTATTTTCGCCTGAGTTTCTTCGTGAAGGCAAAGCGTTGTATGACAACCTGTATCCCTCTCGTATTATTGTAGGAGAGCAGAGTGAACGGGCTAAGCAGTTTGCTGCGTTACTGACCGACGGGGCGGTCAAGACCGATATCCCGGTATTGTTTACCGATTCGACAGAGGCCGAAGCGGTCAAGCTGTTCTCTAATACCTACCTAGCGATGCGCGTTGCGTACTTTAATGAATTGGACTCTTACGCCGAGAGTCATGGCTTAGATACCAAGCAAATCATTGAAGGTGTCGGGCTCGATCCACGTATCGGCGATCACTACAATAATCCATCCTTTGGTTATGGCGGTTACTGTTTACCGAAAGACACCAAACAGTTGCTCGCGAACTATCGTGACGTGCCAAACAACTTGATCGCTGCGATTGTGGCGGCGAACAAAACTCGCAAAGATGTGATTGCAGAAGCGATCCTAAAGCGTCAACCCAAGGTGGTGGGGATTTATCGTTTGATCATGAAGTCTGGATCGGACAACTTTCGCTCGTCATCGATACAGGGGATCATGAAACGTTTGAAGGCCAGAGGGATTGAAGTGATTGTGTATGAGCCTGTCATCACTGAGCCGCACTTTTTCAATTCGCCCGTCATTCGTGATCTTGACGCATTTAAATCACGCGCCGACGTGATTGTTTCGAACCGACGCTGTGAAGCGCTGATGGATGTGGAAGAGAAGGTATACACGCGAGATTTGTTTGGTTCAGATTGAAGTATTTTAATTTGCAGAGTGTAAGTAGGCGCGTTTCCTGCCTAGGTGTTTAAATCGAACTGTTTCATGATAATTTCTTTAAAAACAATGAACAAGCGCACTATTTAAATTTATTCCTAGAGTTTATTATGTTGTTTTTATATCAATCAATTGCATAGGAGATAGGGTTGATGAACGAGACAACGGCGACCATGGAAGAGGGAGCGGCAGACTTGTCGAGTATACGCACACACGTTCTAATTACGTATGGGTTACTGTTATTGGGTGTGTTTACAGGTGGATTGCTGTCCATAGCTGGTGTGATTTGGGCGTACGTCAAACGTGCTGATGCCAAAGGAACCGTATTTGAAAGTCATTTTTCAAACGCGACAAAAACATTTTGGGTATCAGTCATTCTCAGCATTCTGGGCGTGCTCACACTAGTATTTGTGGTGGGGTATATCGTGTTGCTTGCAGCGCTCATTTACTCTTTATACAAATACATCAAAGGTATTGCGAGGGCGATAGACAGCAAGTCTTTCGCATAATAGCGGTGTAGTTTGCTTGATCGTAAGTTAAAGCGCGCTCATTTTATGAGGGCGCTTTTCTTGTTTTTATGGTGTCTTTTGGTTTTTCATGTGCTCTTGTTGTTTTATATAAACTGGTGTCAATAAATTCATTTTCAGTGCTATTGATCACATATTTGAATGTATTGGTCGTGTTTGTGTCGACCATTTCTTGATTGTGTCTCCCAATCTTTGTAAAAAGATATTACATAACATAAAAATCATCGACTAATTAAGTATTTACAAATAACGATGATCGGTTGTCTAGTTGGTGTTTTGTTGATTTCTTGTCCTTAACAAGGCACCTATATTCACTATTGATGTGACTCAAAATGGGCCTCAAGAAAGCAACGTTAGTTCTAATTATCATGACGATGTCATGGGTAGTGTATTTGCTCATGTCTCCCCCCGTCTCACTCCCCCAGTGTCAAAGTTTTACTGGCGTGCTGTCTATCGGTGAAGAGGAAACGACCTTCAATTTTCGTATCAACCCAGAGAATGTTGAGTTGATTACGACCTTTAATCTGGCTCTCCAAAGTTTAGGTATGCCTCACTCTATTCGATATGAGTTTGATGTTGTATCTATCGAACAGACATCAGACTTGTGGCGTTTTCATCTGGTGGATCAACCACATCAACTTGAGCAAGTTCTAGAAATTGAGCCGCTCAATGAACATTACGCCGTTCGATGGGTTGGCGACCGTAAAAACACAATTCAGTACAGTTGCATGGATGTAAAAAATGCCGAGATTTAAACAAGTTGCAGTGTCCGTTAGTATCGCTTTATCTATTACCAGTTGTTCGAACACCGGTGATTTTGGTGGCATCAGCTCGACCACATTAATTGGGTGTGCTGGCGGAATGATTGTTGGTGGTTTAGCTGGCAATGCAATTGGTGGTGATAAAGGAGCATGGATAGGTGCGGGCGTCGGGGCGTTGGTTGGCTGTTCCGTTGGGTACTATTGGGCACAGCGAGAAGAAAAATTGGCTCTAGCCGCAGAAAAAGAAGCCGTTGAGGTTGAATTTGAGCGAGTGGGCTCCTCGGAAGAGGAAGGCCAGATGGTTGCTGTCCAGTCACAAGCCATTATTGAAGCTGAAAAGTCAGGCAATACTGAGCGCATAAAGCAGGTTATAGGCTCTTCGGAAGTCGTTGGTTTGTCGGCAACGGTAAAGGGAGACATCTTTAAGTCAGGGCAAACATCAATTTCCAGTAAAAAGCATCAGCGCTTTTTTAGTCAATACGCGGAGACGGTAAAACCGAGTGGTAGTGCGATACTGATTGTTGGACATACCGATAGTACAGGCTCAGCCCAGCTCAATGCAAAGATCTCATTAGAGCGCGCTACAAGTGTAGCCAAGCAACTGATAAAAAATGGTATTCCTAAAGAAAACATCTACGTGTATGGGGCCGGTGAGTCGCAGCCGATTGCTTCAAACAACTCTGTTCAAGGGCGTGCAGAAAACCGCCGGATTGAAGTCGTTACTTTGGAGAATAAACCCGAGTACGTAACGAACTATGTGAAATACAAAGCCACAGAGCCTAGCTTCGCCAAGATTCGTACCACAGATAATATTGCCAGTCGCAGCCAGACGGTAAGTCAACAAGTTAATAAAGGTATGGCTCATTCACAGCAAACGTCAGAGGCAGCCAAAGAGGTTATTAATAAAGATAACCGTCGTAGCTTAAGCAGTCGGGCATTCGTAGACTTTGGCGGGCAATTATACGAGGGTTTGGATGACAATCTTTTTGCGTACATAGGAGCTCAAGAGTCCAACCGTTTTTCTTTAATTGGTCAAGCAGTGGCCAATACTCTCGAGGAGTCTTCGTGTGTTTACGATGAGCCTAGCGTGACCACAGGTCTCAAACAGCTGGGAGATGACAACCTGCGAACCACGGATTATTTACCAGGGATGAACAAGACGGCGTGGGGCGCGAAAGTGAACGACCACCTAGTGGCGTTGGCTCCGGTTGCGGTAGACCGACATAAGCTCGTCGTGACGGAAACACCACAATTATACGTTTACCAAGGCTACGGTCGTAACTCAAACGTTAAGCCTGCCAAAACCCAAAAAGATGTCCACGTCAATATCTACAACGGAACAAAGGGGGTTATCTATCGAGCGTTTGTGCAAGAGGAAAACTACCCAATTAAATGCATTGATATTGCTGCGAATAAAACGCATTCCAATGGAAACTTTTCGTCTTTTGCAGGAAAAATTTACTACCAAGGGCCTAAGGGCCTGATGATTGCAGACTACAAACCAGGAAAATTATAATCATGAATGGACTTACAGCTTGGCTTCTATTGAATCGCATGTTGGTGGCGGCGATCGGTACGACCGTTGCTCTGATTGCGCTATATTTGAGTAATCGTGATGCAATTAACTTGCAACTAAAAGCACTCTATTACCGTTTTCCATTGTTTGGTAAAAACGCGCGTTTGGCCAAAAGATTGGGCTTGGATGATCAACGTTGGTTTAACTCTGAGCGAGAGGTATGCAACAGTTTTCTGCCTTATTTTGATAAATACAATGCCGATGAATACCATTATGAGCAATCCAGCCGTTATCTAAATAAGGTCGGTGACACAGGTATCTCCCCGATGAAATGGTACACATGGTTGGGCTTATCAGTGATGGTATTGATCGAAGCGGCGGGCTTTGCCTATGTATTGGCGGGTTTTACCATTCAAGACGGCAGTGAGTCGATTCAAATACAAGCGGCGGTTGGGATTGCACTGTTGATTAGTGTCCTACTTGTTGGTTTTACTCATGCTATGGGTGGGGAGCTTTATCGTAATCAGCAAATTGGAAAAGTGAGACTACATTGGAATCATGATCCTCAAAAACCCGGTGTTATTTCGCCAAACTTAAATGTGGGATTAAAATCCAAGACAAACGCAATCGATGATCAAGAGCCTAGTTGGCGACAAATTGCAAACCGTTTGGCAAAAACCAATGCTGGTTTCACTAAGTCTTGGATGATGAGTATCGTTACCGTTCTGTTTATTTCCATTGTTGCCGTGGGAGCAACGTATGTGCGTGGTCAAGTGCTAGAGAAACTGGCTATTGAAGAAATCAGTGGTCATGAACAAGAAGGGATGGGTGGTGTGTTTGCTGTCGCTAACCCATTTGCTGACTCAGCACCGGCTGAGTTGACGAACTACAATGACGAAGCCGAAAAAGCGGCATTCCGAGATGCGATTGACGCGCACAAGCGAGGTGGATGGATGACATTCATTATGTTGGCCGTCATTTTTGCAGCGATGCAGGCTTACAGTATTTATCTTGGTTTCAAGAGTACGTTTTCTGGTAAAGAGTCGAAAGATGCCTACAACGCCACTTACAAATTTTCAAACGTTAATGCTTACCTAGAGTATTTCGCTTCTCGTCAAGCGGGGGTTGAAAGGGTTGCTCAGAGTGTTCTCTCACATTTGCAGAGCAAAATTGCGATTTACGCACAGCAAAATTCTGGTGAGCAACATGTCATATACGCAGCAAACAACCCATCTAGTCGTAACTTTATCAACTATTACAAACTGAGAGCATTGAAAAATGCTGAGTCGCCGGAGTTGATTAAAGCTCAACAGCCTGTGTTTCATAACGACAAGCCTAGTGAAGCACCGACGGTAAAGCCGCAGAGCACAAATAATCAAGCTGTGATTGAGCCTAATCAGTTGGATACACCCTCGGTAGCGGAGGCCTTTTTAAGTGATGTTGATATCATGAACAAAGTAAAAAATAACGATTTGGATGGGTTAACGGATGAGCAAATTGTCACCGCATTGAAAGCTATTCAAAACGAACCCAAGCCTGAAACGGCAGAAGAGCGATTGGCTCGATTGCAACAACAAGCGATGTCGTCTTAATGAAAGGAGTAGATATGAAGAGGATTCTTTTGCCACTTTCTTGCATCGTGTTTGCGCTCTTTGCTCAACTTTCGCAAGCGGCGACATTGAGAAACGATGTGCCTAGTTGCACAACGGACGTACCTAGCGAGTATTACCAGAAGCCCATGGAGAGAGAGCTGGTTATCCTCGTTGATAAAACGATGGCTCATTCGCTTGACCAAGGTATCAAGGCCGAGTTGTATCAGAGTGTGACCCGATTTATCCAGCCTGGTGATAAAGTTCAACTCGTCGAGTTTTCATCTTTTGCCCAAGACAGCTATACCAAAGTCGCATTTAACGGTCAGCTTGATACTCAGATAGATGATGAGCATCGTAGTTATGTTAAGAAATCAGTTTTAAAGGCTTTAGACAAATGTCTGGACCAACAGCATAAGTTTATGCTCAATCAAATTGGGGTGGCATTACAAGAGGCATTTCAACCACAAGAAAAGCCAACTAATACGGAGTTGATTGGCACGCTCAATGACATCAGCAGACAAGTCCTGACATACTCGACCTCGAAAAGAAAAGTTGTTCTTATCATCAGCGACATGCTCGAGAACTCTGACATCACGTCATTTTATAAGAGTAATAAAACGCGGGTCATCGATCCGCAGCAAGAGTTGGTAAAAGTATCCAACGCTCAGATGTTTGCAAACTTCAATCAAGCCGATGTTTATATTATTGGTACCGGGGTTGTGCCCGGTAATCAGCAATACATATCGGCTCAGAAGATGAATTACTTAGAGCTGTTTTGGCGAGACTACTTTAATCAAAGCAACGCTAACCTGATTGCTTTTGGTAAGCCAATGCTACTCAGTGATATCCGTTAGGCGATATCAAAGTGTTCGGTGAGACTCCCTTCATGTGATTCATACAGAAGGGAGTTTTTATTTGACTTGTTAAAAACTCTGATGATTCAGATGCTCATGCACATACTGGCGAATATAAGGCACCACCTCCTCCTCAAACCACGGGTTGCGCTTTAGCCATAAAGTATTTCGCGGTGAAGGGTGAGGCAGGGGGAGTGTATGGGGCGCCCAAGTTTGCCATTGTTTGACTGTTTCGGTGAGTGAGCGGGGTTTGTCTGAGAGGTAGTAGCGCTGTGCGTATTGGCCAATTAGCAGTGTCATGCCGATATTGGGCAGCGCTTCAAGCACCTTTTGATGCCACATTGGCGCGCACTCTTTGCGCGGGGGCAGATCTCCAGAGCGGCCTTTGCCGGGATAACACAGCCCCATCGGCATAATCGCAATGTTCTTGGCGTCGTAGAACCTCAGCTTGTCTAAGCCTAGCCAATCTCGCAGCCGGTCGCCACTAGGGTCATTCCATGGAATGGAGCTGTGATGAACACGGGTGCCAGGCGCTTGGCCGATAATCATTAGCTTGGCCTCCTGATGGGCTTGGATCACCGGATTGGCGCCCAGCGGCAGGTGCGGCTCGCAGTGGCGACAGGCGCGAATCTCGCTCAGCAGTGAATCCAGCATCAGTAACCTCGCTTTGGCTCCACCACATGCAGCAAACGAAACCCGTCACGCCATCTCGCGTAATTTTCGGCAAATATCTCTGCAACCTGCTCTGGAAAGCTCAGCGCAGCAATGTGTGGCGTGACGGTGATATGAGGGTGGGACCAAAATGGATGCTCGTCATGCAGTGGCTCTTGCTCAAACACATCCAAAAACGCATGCTGCACGCAGCCTTGCTCAATGGCTTCAATCAACGCATGTTCATCTAACGCCGCGCCTCGGCCAACGTTAAACAGCAAGGCTTGGTCTAAGTGACTTAAGGTCTGATGGTTGAGAATATGCTGAGTGTCCGGCGTGTTGGGCAGGGTGTTGACCACCACATTCGCGCCCGCCAGCGCAGTTGTTAGCTCTTGCACATGGTAGAGCGCATCGAATGGCGAGTGCTTGCTCGGGATCCCGCTGCGATTCACGCCAGAGACGCGCATGCCCAGCGCCTTGGCACTTTGGGCGAGGTGAGTACCAATCGAGCCACTACCGAGAATGACCATATTGAGTTCATTTAAAGAGGTGTAGGGCTTTGGCGTCCATTGCGCTTTTTGCTGCTCGCTTTGATAGTGGGCAAAATGACGCTGGTGGGCAATCACATAACCGAGCACATACTCCGAAATCTGCTGACCGAATATGCCCTTCACGTTAGTCAGCACACCTTCAAAGTCTTGCAAGTGCGGCACCAGCGCATCGACACCGGCATAGATAGATTGAATCCACTCTAGGTTGGGAAATTGATCCATGGCTTTAGCGGCCATCGGCGGCGCGGCCAGCAAGATGGTCGCTTCGGATTTGTCTTGCGTGAACGTGAGATCCGGTAAATTCAACGCATTGAGTAGCGCTTGATAGCGCTCGTTGTGCTCAGTCAACAGGTAGACATTGTGGGAAGCAAAGGTCATGGAAACATCCTTATTGATATCGTCTGGCGGGCGAACAATGGCTTATCTATCCATTGGTTTTATTTGATGATACCCGTTACACTGACAATGGTGACTCAATCAATCTCGCTCTCGGAGGCCATATGAGTACGACGACGATTTTTCTGCTGGTGATGTTGCTGATAGGCAGCGCCGTCGCTTTCCTTACCTTTAATTCGGAACGTTTGATCGCGTGTTTAGAGAAGCGTATCAGTGACAATGCGAAAAGAAAACAGTAGGAGCTTAAGATGACGTACTTTACTCTCGCGATGCTAATGATCCTCGCCTCGGTGTTTTCTATCGGTTGTTTCGCCGTTTGGTTCGATCGTCATCAACGTTAATGATAAGGAAGCAGATGCCCGATTTAACGCATTACCAAGGTATCATCTTTGACTTAGATGGCACTTTAGTCAATTCCATGATCGCTCATGCGACAGCGTGGGAGAAAACGTGTAAAACCTTCTCTATCCCTTATGACAAGCCTTGGCTTGATAGCCTGGGTGGCATGCCATCAAGGAAGGTGACACTCGAACTGTTAAAACGGTACGAGTTGACGTTGGATCCTGCCATGATCACGGCGGATAAAACGGCCAACTATGAAGCGATTGAACACAAAGGCGAAGTGATAGAAGGGACCTTCTCACTATTAAAGCGCTATGAGAACACGAAGAAAGTGGGTATTGGCACTGGATCGCAGGCTAAGCATGCCAACGCGATTTTAGCCACCACATCGATTCCTTCCTATATCCAAACATTGGTCACTTCAGATGATGTGGTCAACCACAAACCTCATCCAGATACGTTTCTTCAGGTGGCTCAGAACTTGTCGCTACCTCCTGCAAGCTGTGTCGTTTTCGAAGATACACTGATTGGTCAACAGGCGGCAACACGAGCAGGCATGGATTGCTACATGGTAAAGAATGGCACCGTGGTGCAATTTATTCCGGCGAGACGTCCATAGACTCGACTTCACACCTATCGTATTGCGCCCGTTTCGCGAGAGCACCCGTCAAACACATCAAGTGAAAAGGCGGATGTTGCCTTCGAGGGCGCGCACCATCGTTTATGTAATATAATTACCGGCTTAGGTATTTCACGCCTGTCGTTGCATTTTTTGACCTTGTTCTGTGTAATAAAAGTACAGATTTGATTGACTAATGTCACAAATTGGAGCAAAATTAACCATAGATCACATAATCAGTACAAGGGTTAAGTATGAACACGACAGTTATGACTTCTGAAAAAAATGAAGAGCCTATGAAATCAATGATCGCTGATGAGTTTATGTTTTTTGTTAAAGCGGCTGTGTCTATGAGCGCACTCGTTCTCTTCCTAGCATCTGCTTGGGTCTAAGAGACTAACGTTGATCGCCCGCTTCATTTTGTGCCGTGCGGGCTAAAGCAGACTTATGGTGTTGCGCTTTGTAATACAGAGCGACCATCGCTAGGTAAGCGATGGCGGGAGCGATGAAGCTAGTGTGTAAGTTCCAAGCGTCGATCACTATTGCTTGAATCAACGGTAAAAGTACGCCGCCAATAGAGCACATGATAAGTACAGCTGCGCCTTGCTCTCTGTAAGCGCCGGCAGCGTGAAGTGCCTTAGAGTAGATGATTGGGTAAAGTGTGGCATTTAACAAACCGACACTGAGCATAAGATACCCAATACTGACGTGATGAATGGTCATCGCAAACACGCTGATGAGTATGGCAAGCGCGCAACAGCAGGTCAGCAATCGCGTGACATTTACCTTGGCGCCCAGCCGAGCGAAGCCCACCCTCCCCAAGAACATCCCCATCCAATACCACGTAATCCATTGTGTTGCCGATACTAAACCGATCTGCCCATAGGCCTCATCTGCGAGGTAGGAAATTGTATAAGTACCGAAACTGACTTCTACGCCGACGTACAAGGTCAGCGCGATGGCGAGCGTTCGAAATGATTGATTGTGATACAGCGCAGAGATGCCGTGTCGAAACTTGGTTTTTTTGCCGGGCTGAATATCGGGTAAGTGAATAGAGTGAAAACAGACAATCAAAGCGGCGAAGTACGTGGCGATACAGACGAATAAAATGGAGACGTGCTCCGCTGTCTGCGTCCACCCAAACGTGGTGGCGATAAGAATAACCGCAGCCAATATTAAAGGACCAAGCACGGTCCCGATTGAGTTGGATGCGGTGGCGATACTCTGGCGTAGGACGCTTTTTTCCGGCCTATCGAGTAGGGATACATAGGGAGAGCTTACGACCTGGATGGCGGAAATGCCTGATGCCATCAGTAAAATCCCCAACACGGTCGTTATGAGCGTTTCCTCGCGCACTAGATACGCCATTGAAAGGCAACCGAATAAGCACCCGATCAAACAGTATTTCAAGGTGGTTTTGTAGCCCAAGTGGAGCATGACTAAGGACGTCGGCAATGAAACGGTGATGCGGGTGATAAAAAAGGCCATGGGAAAGAGCATGGCCATCTTGTAGTCGAGATCAAATGCCTCTTTGTAGTGTGGGATCAGTGAATTACTGCAGACGGTAATCAGTCCCCAAATGAAAAAGATCGATGAAAGTAACGCTAAAGGCGCATCCTTTATTCGCACGGATTTCATCGCCTTCTCCCTTAGAGTGCCAACCCTGCCTCATTCGCAATACGCATCAGTGTTGCCTTGGCTTCAAGGATGTCATCAAACCAGTGCTCGTTTTGTGCCCACATTTCGATCACAAACGGTGCCTGATAGTCAATCTCAGCTAAGGTTTTGAAAATACCGTTAAAGTCAACTTCACCTTGTCCAATTACTAGGTCGCGAAACTGGCCTTTGCAAGTGGGCGAGACGCGAAGTGTATCTTTTAGGTGAACTTGTACGATATGGTCTCTACTTAGCTTTAGCTCCGTGCAGACATCATAGTTCCAACCGGAGATGTTGCCGACATCAGGGTAGGCCATAAAGTAAGGCGACGGGATCTCACGTTTGAGGACCTCAAACTTGCTCAGTGAGTTGAGGTAAGGTGTATCCATGATTTCAACGCCAAGCATGATCCCAGCTCTCTCGGCCATTTTCACCGCTTGCTTCATGCCGTCGATAAACCGCTGGTGGGTATCTTGCGATTGTTCCTCATAAAAGACGTCATAGCCGGCCATTTGAATGCATCGAATACCGAGTTTGTAGGCCAGAGCGATCGCTTTCTCCATAATACGAAGTGATTCGTCTCGGATGCGATCATCCATTGACCCGAATGGGTACTTTCTATGAGCGCTCAAACACATGGATTGCAAAGGCATGGCGTGCTGTTCGCAAAGGCGTCGCAATGCATAGACTTCGTCATCACTCCAGTCCAATCTTGCTCTGCGTTCATCGCTTTCATCGACGGAAATCTCGACGAAATCGAACCCCGCTTCTTTTGCCTTCATTAAGCGCGCTTCCCATGAAAGTGACGCGGGCATTGCTTTCTCGTAAATACCTAATCTGAATTTGTTTTTTGAGCTGAACATATGACTTCCTTAAAAAAGTTGTTGCTCGATTCGAGTCGTGATGTCTTTGATTTTCGACGCGATAACGTCGTATCCCAATGCTTTCATTTTTGGAGTGAGAGACGAGACGCTCACGGCATAGACGGGCGTATGATTGTTATCGAAGATGGGGACAGCGACACACGAAATGCCGGCCTCGTTCTCTTCATCGTCCAATGCGTAACCTCGAGCCTTGATCGTATCCAACACCTCGAAAAATTGTGTTTTATCGAGAATGGTATTTTCGGTCAGTGGGCGCATGGTACTGACATTGCGTTGCCAATAAGTCTCACGTACTCGGTCGGAACTAAATGCCAAGTAGCATTTTCCAGCGGCGGAGCAGTACATAGGAGAATGCAAGCCCACGTAGGTGCGTGTGCGAAATGCGGCATTGACGGGTTCAAACTTGTCTTTGAAGATGATGTTGTCGGCATCAAAGGCGAGGAAGTTCACCGTCTCATTGACGTCATCCAGCAGTTCAGATAGGAAAGGCTTGACGGCACCCGTCACATCAGAGTTCATTGCGGCATGACCAAGTTGAAGCAGTTTCATGGTCAGTCGATAGGCTTTGCCTGAGCTCATTTGAGCCACGTAGCCGGACTCTTCGAATGTGGACAAAATGCGATGAACAGACGATTTGTTAAATCCAGTGCCCTCGGCTACTTTTTGTAGTGAAACTCCGTTTGGGTAGTGACCCAAAAATTCCAATACAGTTAAAGCTTTCGACAACGATTTAATTTGCTCACTCATACGCGCGTTACCAATATTTTCCTATTTCAGAATGAAATTGCTCAGCAATCTCTTTGCCCTGTGCACCCGTTAAGGCTCTACCCGCAATGAAAGATTTGGCAGACAGGTGTTTAAACAAATGCAGATCGTCAGGCACAATACCACCAGTTATGGAGAGTTCAATTCCCATATCCGACAAAATCCGCATTTTATTTAGGTCTTCTGCGGTCCAGCTCACACCCGCTAGCTCCGCGTCACGAGAACGATGATAAATAGCTTGAGTGATCCCCATATCTAGCCATTGCTGGGCGTCGTCGACAGTCCAATGGCCATAGAGCTCTATCTGAACTTCGCCACCAAACTTATCGGTGACGTTTTTGGCTGAACGAATGGTTTCGATATGTGCCGCTGCGCTCACTGTCACCCAATCGGCGCCCGCTTCCATCGCCATTTCCGTCAATATCGCACTGGCGTCGGTGATTTTCATATCACAAACAACCAGGTGATTGGGGTAGCGTTTTCTAACAGCTTCCACGGCGCCAACACCATGTGAAAAAGCCAGAATGGTACCAATTTCGATGACATCGAGTTGTTCGGCGATAGGTTCAACGGCGCTGAGCGCTTGATACAGATCGGTAGAGTCGAGCGCGAGTTGCAATAGCGGTTTAGGCATGAATGTCGTCCTCAAATTGTTTAAAGAGCTGAACGAGGTGTTGATAGCGGCGGAACTTGTTCTGATAACGTTGATAGTTCTCTTTGTTGGGTTCAATACGCGTGCTGTTCCCGGTGAGTGCAGCGGTGCACTCGGTCAAAGATTGAAACTCACCCGCCCCCAACATCGCCATCATGGCCGCGCCCAGTGAGCCAGTTTCGTCGATTGCCGAGATTTCTACCGTCATACCGGTGAGATCCGCCAGCATCTGCATCCAAACTGGGCTTGACGCAGGCCCTCCTGTGACTTTTAAAACCTTGGCGTGAGGAAAGCGCAGACGCATGCGTTCTAAATGGACATTGTGACAAAAGAGAATGCCCTCCCAGATGGCCTGGATAAGGTGCGCTTTTGTGTGGTGAGACTGAAGGCCGTAGAAGCCAGATTTCAGACCCAACCCTTGATTGGAACCATAGAGAAACGGGACAAAAAACACGCTGCTGCTAGCGGGCTCAAGTTGTGAGACGAGAGCTTGGTTTTCGGTATGGTTGAGGACGCCATTGTCGCCCAAGTATTCAGAAAACCACTCATAATTGCCGGCAGACGTAGGGCTGGCTTCATGAATAATGTATTCGCCATCTATGACATAGTGTCCGTAGACAAAATTGTGCGCTTGCTCTGTCACAGTTGTGGCGATGCCTGACGTCACAGCCCATGTTCCCATTACGTAGTTCAGAGCGTGAGCAGACGCATTGATGCCCGAGCAGACTGCGGTCGACACAACATCGAACAAACCGCCATACACGGGCGTGCCCTCGAGCAGTCCGGTCTCCTTGGCGACAGACTGAGTGATTTTACCTGCAAGCTGTGAAGGCGAAACAATGGGTGGGAGTGCGTGGAATAACTCTTCGATACCAAAGGTTTCGAGCAATGAACGGTCGTATTGACCCGTGTGAGCGTTGAAGTAGTTGCTCTCTGAAATGTTGGTGAGCTCGGCATAAA
>NZ_JCBDGX010000005.1:0-6165 GCF_059834345.1 Vibrio sp. R11-SG3-ISO3-SZ | reverse complement strand
TGATATCAACGACGATTGGAAATCGATTGTGCGTCAATTGTCTCACTCACCGCACGGGCGCGTGGTGCTGTATCGCGGTCAAATTGACGAAGTGGTGGGCATGCTGCGTTTGCGTGAGTCTTATCGCTTGATGCTAGAGAAAAACGAGTCGACCAAAGAGACCCTGCTACGCGCTGCCGATGAAGTCTACTTTATCCCAGAAGGCACGCCACTCAATGTCCAACTGCTTAAGTTCCAGCGCAACAAAGAGCGGATTGGTCTGATTGTTGATGAGTATGGCGACATCATAGGTCTCATTACGTTGGAAGATATTTTGGAAGAGATCGTCGGTGAGTTCACCACTTCTATCACGCCAAGTTTGTCGGATGAGATTACCCCGCAACGTGATGGCAGTTTCTTGATTGAGGGCAGCGCCAACATCCGTGATATCAATAAAGGTCTCAAGTGGGACTTCCCTACCGATGGCCCAAGAACCCTAAACGGTTTGATTCTCGAGCATCTTGAAGAGATCCCAGAAAGCCATTTGAGCGTTCATGTCTCTGGTCACCCGATGGAAATCGTCGAGCTAGAAGAGAATCGTATCAAGACCGTGAAAGTCTTCCCGCGCAGCAAAGGGAAAAAGCACGGTTAACCTTTGCCGTTTTTCATCACTGATTGAACAACGGCATTTCGCCACACGATCAAAAAAGCCTTGGTTCCCCCAAGGCTTTTTTCTGATTAAGACACTCTATCTATATCTCTGATTATGTGTCTATCGTTATATCTCTTCCATTATACGTCTGTCGTTACTCTTCGGTCACACCAAACAAGTTCTCCATATTGAGACCTTGCTTAACCAGAAGCTCACGTAAACGACGCAGACCTTCCACTTGGATTTGGCGCACCCGCTCACGGGTGAGGTTGATCTCACGCCCGACTTCTTCAAGTGTTGAAGGCTCGTAGCCAAGTAGACCAAAGCGGCGTGCTAACACTTCTTTTTGTTTCGGATTGAGCTCGTCCAGCCAATGGATCAATGAATTTTTGATGTCATCGTCTTGAGTGGAAATTTCTGGGTCTGAGTTGTTGGCATCTGGGATAATATCCAGCAGAGCTTTCTCACCGTCACCACCAATTGGCGTATCCACAGAGCTAATGCGCTCATTCAGACGCAGCATTTTACTCACGTCATCAACTGGCTTATCCAGTTGCTGAGCAATTTCTTCAGCAGTCGGCTCGTGGTCGAGTTTTTGCGACAACTCGCGAGCAGTACGCAGATAGATGTTGAGCTCTTTCACCACATGAATAGGTAGACGGATGGTACGAGTTTGGTTCATGAGCGCACGCTCAATGGTTTGACGTATCCACCACGTCGCGTAGGTCGAGAAGCGGAATCCGCGTTCTGGGTCGAATTTTTCTACCGCGCGAATCAATCCCAAGTTCCCTTCTTCAATAAGATCCAAGAGAGCAAGGCCACGGTTGCTATAACGACGGGAGATTTTCACCACCAAACGCAAGTTACTTTCGATCATACGTTTACGCGCTGCTTCATCGCCACGTAATGCACGTCTTGCGTAGAGGACTTCTTCCTCTGCGGTTAATAGGGGTGAGAAGCCGATTTCGCCAAGGTAAAGCTGTGTGGCATCTAGGCTTTTCGATGAAGCGTCAAACTCCTCTTTGACACTCTCAGATTTGGATGAGGTGAGTTCATTGCTGCCTTGAAGCGTATCTAGCTGTGCTTCCTGCTCAATATCAAACTCTTCGACTTTCGTTGCTGTATTGCTGATACTCATGGCGCCTCCCCTTGGCGAGCTAGCAAGACATTACTACCTCTAATGTCGCTAATTTACCCGGTCAGTAAAGTAAATTTAAGGTAAGTATCGTTTCGGATCGACCGACTTACCTTGATAGCGAATTTCAAAATGCAAACGAACGCTGTTCGTTCCGGAGCTGCCCATTGTTGCTATTTTTTGACCAGCCTTAACACTTTGTCCTTCATGTACTAGCAACTTGTCGTTGTGTGCATACGCACTTAGATAGTTATCGTTATGTTTGATAATCACCAGATTACCGTAGCCGCGCAGTGCGTTGCCTGAATAGACGACAGTGCCACTTGCTGTCGATACGATGGATTGACCACGCTGTCCTGCGATATCAATGCCTTTATTTCCCTGATCGCCAGCAGAAAAGTTTTTGATTACCCTCCCTTTTGTTGGCCATAACCATTTGGAAACCTTTTGATTAGAAGCCGTGTTACTCGCTTTACTGCTAGAGGCAGTATTGGCATTTTTGTTAACACTTTGTTGCTTCTTAGGTTCAACATACTCCTTTGATTTTGATTGATCAATACTCTTTTTAGGTGGCGTTTGGGTGACGTTTTTCTGACCGCTGCTGTTTTGCGATGTAACTGATTGATTAGAGTTTTTACTTGAATTCGGAGTGGATGGGGTAGCGGCAACCACAGCGACAGGCGCAGATACCGTACCAGCACCCGTCCCACCAAAGGCGGGCGCTTTGTAGGCACTACGCCATAAGTTGAGTTTTTGACCGGGGTAAATGGTGTAGGGCTCAGTCAAGCCGTTGTAACGAATAATATCGTTTACATCTTTATCTGTGACGTAGGCTATAAAGTATAGCGTATCGCCTTTTTCTACTTCGTAATAGCTGCCGCGATAACTGCCACGAGTGACAGACCCATAATCTTTGTTTAACCCAGACACAGGAGCAGGCGAGTGTGCAGCGCAGCCATACAGCGCACTGAATACCAGTATCAGCCACACACACCTTCTCAAGCTCATGCCTACGCCAATTCACCTGCGATTAAAGGAACAAAACGTACCATCTCTATGGGCTCTGTGGAGAACGCCTCACCCTGTCGGGTGATTTTGTACAGTTGCTGCTGCTCGACACCAACAGGAATGACCATGGTGCCGCCCTCACTGAGTTGTGAGAGCAGTGCCTGTGGCAGAGACTCCGCTGCCGCTGTGACAATAATGGCATCAAATGGGCCTTTCGCTGGCCAACCTTGCCAACCATCACCGTGCTTGGTGGAGATGTTATAAATGTCGAGCTGCTTTAAACGTCGTTTAGCTTCCCATTGCAACGCCTTAATCCGCTCAATGGAGAAGACGTGATCGACCAGTTGAGCTAGTACTGCGGTTTGGTAACCAGACCCAGTGCCAACTTCCAGCACTTTGCTGTCTCGATTCAGAGCCAACAGTTCGGTCATTTTCGCCACGATATAGGGCTGAGAGATGGTCTGCCCAGCGCCAATCGGCAGCGCATTATTATCGTATGCTTGATGCATCATCGCCTGTGACACGAACTGCTCACGAGGCAATCGATAGATGGCATCTAATACGCGTTGATCTTGAATGCCACTCGCGACAAGAAAGTCGATTAATCTGTCGGCATGTGGGTTTACCATTGTTACTTGTCCTTTAACCAATTATCCATGCTCATCAGCGATTCATGAGCGGTCAAATCTACTTGCAGCGGTGTAATGGAGACAATGCCATGTTCGATAGCATAAAAGTCGGTTCCTTCACCCGCATCCTGCTCTTTTCCTGGTGGGCCTAACCAATAAATATCATGACCACGAGGATCTTGCTGTTTTATCATTGCTTCCGCGTGATGGCGCGCACCTAAACGGGTTACTTTTGAGCCTTTTAGCGCGGAGAGCTCAACGTCGGGAATATTGACGTTTAACAGTCGGTTAGTAGGAATAGGGCGTCGTCCGTGCTGCAACACCAGCTGTTTGGCAATGTGCGCCGCCGTGTCAAAATGGCGCAGCCCCACGAGTGAAAAGGCGATCGCCTGAACACCGAGAAAGTGCCCTTCCATCGCTGCCGCGACCGTGCCAGAGTAGAGCACATCATCGCCAAGGTTTGCACCATGGTTAATGCCCGCTAGCACCAGATCCGGCAGATCGTCTTTCATCAGCTCATTAAGCGCAAAGTGAACACAGTCGGTCGGCGTTCCTTGTACCGAATAAGTACGCTCGGCTATGCGAGTCACCCTCAAAGGCTGCTCTAGGGTTAACGAGTTGGATGCGCCTGAGCGGTTTCTATCTGGCGCGACGATCGTCACTTCGGCGATGTCACTCAGTGCCTGCGCGAGCGCGTGTATGCCCTTCGCATGCACGCCATCATCGTTACTGATCAATACTCTCAGTGTGTTGGCTGTCATAAGTCCTGTCACTTCCTGTTGAAAGAGGGCACATGGCCCCAGCGGCTACTTACTATCACTGTCCTAGCTGTCATTAGCCTTGCTGTCATTAGCGTAATGGCGTTCTTTCTCCGTCGCAATGAGCAGCTCTCGCAAAATAGCAGTCGCAAAGCTGCCTGCATCCAATGAGAAGTCGAGCGTTAAGCTGTCACCATCGACGGACCAAGTCAGATTCTCAGGCTTCAATAACACCTCTCGGCGGTCGTGACGCATGCGATTACCACGAATCAACGCCATGAGATCTGGCTCATTATCAAGCAGCGGTTGTTCAAGTGCGAGCGCCTCGTGCTGAGTAGGTAAGGCATTGTCACCCGCGAGCGCAGCGGTTAATGTCACCTCGCCACGCTGCAACTGCGCATTGAACGCCTCGCACTCTTCAGGCGTGACAAGGCGCGTTTCATTGCCTTGGTAGACAATATCGCCCGCAATACAGGTGTTCAATAGCGCTTGTTCAATCCGCGCGGAGACGATGGTGTTAAACACCCAAGAACGAGCGGCAGAGAGGTAGAGACTGCGTTTGTTTTGGTTACGAGTACGGACATTGTCTCTTCCCCAACGTCTGGCTTCAGTGAGGTTATTGCCATCGTGACCAAAACGCTGACTGCCAAAGTAGTTGGGAACCCCTTTCGCTTGCACCTTCTCCAATCGAGACAGTACTGATGGCATGTCGGAGACTTGGGTTAAAGTTAAGCGAAAGTCATTACCGATTAAGTCTCCGGGACGCAACTTTTTATGGTGTCGGTCTGTGGCAAGAATTTCGATACTCGGGTACGCCGCCAGAAAGGCGCTAAAGTCTGGTGTCTCGCGTTTAGGTAGATGCACACTCAGCCACTGCTCTGTGACTGCATGACGATCCTTAAGCCCTGCCCAACTGACGTCTTTCGATTTCACCCCGCACGCTTTGGCCAGTTCGTTGGCGACAAAGCTGGTGTTCTCGCCGGTTTTGCGAATACGCACCATTAGGTGCTCACCCGTACCACTAAATGAGAACCCTAAGTTTTCGCGTACTTGAAAGTGCTCGGGTTGCGCTTTGAGTACGCCGGTGGCGACAGGCTGACCATTGAGGTACGCCAAAGAAGAAAGTAAATCAGACATGAATAGAGTTCCGTTTAGACAGAGGCCGGGCTTGTGACCGTCCGCTGTTGAAAAATAGCTAGAAATTACGCTTTGACCAGCAGCACAACTGCTTCGCTGGCAATGCCTTCTTTGCGCCCAGTAAAGCCGAGACGCTCTGTGGTGGTCGCTTTGACATTAATGTTGGTGACGTCGGTGTCCAAATCTTGTGCGATGGTTTGGCACATCGATTCGATATATGGCGCCATTTTCGGTGCTTGGGCAATGATGGTGATGTCAGCATTACCCAGCACATACCCCTGCGCTTGTACTCTTTGGTACACATCACGCAGAAGAAAACGGCTGTCCGCACCTTTCCACTCATCATCGGTATCAGGGAAATGGCGACCAATATCACCGGCAGCAATCGCGCCCAACAGTGCATCACACAGTGCGTGCATCGCCACATCGCCATCGGAGTGAGCAATCAAACCTTGCTCATAAGGAATGGCAACACCGCCAATGATGACTGGGCCTTCTCCGCCAAATTTGTGCACGTCAAAACCGTGACCGATTCGAATCATCGTGTTATGTCCTTTCATTTATTCGAGGCAAAGGGTCTGTTCCCTCTGCAAATAAAACTCTGCCAAAGCCAGATCCTCTGGTTGGGTGATTTTAATATTATCGCCGCTCCCAGGTACCAGCAGTGATGCTCCGCCACTCCACTCAATCGCGGACGCTTCATCCGTAATGACGGCCTGAGATTGCAACGCCTTGCTCAGCGCTTGGGTCAAGGTGTGAGTCGGGTACATCTGCGGTGTCAGGGCATGCCATAGCCCTTCTCTATCAACGGTGTGATCCACCGTATTGCTGACGGCGTTGTGATGAGCTGCTCGTTTCATGGTATCT
>NZ_JCBDGX010000004.1:0-4494 GCF_059834345.1 Vibrio sp. R11-SG3-ISO3-SZ | reverse complement strand
ACCGAGTCACCTGGCTTGGTGCTCTATTATGTTGAACCGCTCGCGGTAGACGCTTTGCTTGAAGTGAATCGCGTTGTCGGCGAGCCGTTTGGTATGCAATCGGTCAGCAGCAGTGAGTTTGAACAGCGTTTAACCCGCGCCTACCAGCGCGACTCGTCGGAAGCGCGCCAGTTGATGGAAGACATTGGCGCGGACAGTGACGATCTTTTCTCTCTGGCCGAAGAGCTGCCGCAGGATGAAGATTTGCTGGAGTCAGAAGACGACGCGCCGATCATCAAACTCATCAACGCCATGCTAGGAGAGGCAATCAAAGAGGGCGCGTCGGATATCCACATCGAAACCTTTGAGAAAAGCTTAGCGATCCGTTTTCGCGTCGATGGTGTACTGCGTGATGTGTTATCACCCAGTCGCAAACTTGCGCCCCTTCTGGTCTCACGGGTGAAAGTGATGGCGCGGCTCGACATTGCGGAAAAACGCGTGCCTCAAGATGGGCGTATTTCCCTGCGTATCGGTGGTCGCGCGGTCGATGTGCGTGTCTCGACCATGCCATCGTCGCACGGCGAGCGCGTGGTGATGCGTCTTTTGGACAAAAACGCCACGCGATTGGATCTGCACAGCCTTGGTATGACCAAGGCCAATCACGATGATTTCCGTCAGCTCATTGGTCGCCCGCACGGCATCATTTTAGTCACCGGTCCAACCGGCTCAGGTAAATCGACCACCTTGTACGCGGGCTTAAGTGAAATCAACAGCAATGAGCGCAACATTCTGACGGTGGAAGATCCGATCGAATTTGATATCGACGGCATCGGCCAGACGCAGGTCAACCCCAGAGTGGATATGACCTTTGCGCGCGGCTTGCGCGCCATTTTGCGCCAAGACCCGGATGTGGTGATGGTCGGCGAAATTCGCGATCTCGAAACGGCGCAAATTGCCATTCAAGCTTCATTGACTGGCCATTTGGTGATGTCTACCTTGCACACCAATACCGCCACAGGGGCGATTACGCGTCTGCGTGATATGGGTATTGAACCGTTTTTGATCTCCTCCTCGCTGCTTGGGGTGTTGGCTCAGCGTTTGGTGCGCACCCTGTGCCCATCGTGTAAAGCGCCCTATCAGGCTGACGCGCAAATCAAACAGTGGTTTGCGCTCGGCGAAGACGAGAACCTCACGCTGCACAAAGCCGTCGGCTGTGAAGCGTGCAACTTTAAAGGCTATCGCGGCCGAACCGGGATCCATGAACTGCTGCGTGTCGATAACGAGGTGCAATCGCTCATCCATGATGACGCGGGCGAGCAAGCGATTGAGAAAGCCATTCGTGCCCGCACGCCAAGCATTCAACGCGATGGCCTTGAGAAAGTCAGACAAGGCATCACGACGCTTGAAGAGGTGTTGCGTGTGACCAAGGAAGCGTAATGGCGGCATTTGAATACAAAGCGTTAGACAGCAAAGGCAAAACCAAAACCGGCGTGCTCGAAGCCGATACAGCGCGCCAGTTGCGCTCGCGGCTAAAAGAGCAGGATTTGGTGCCGATGGAGGTCAAAGAGACGCGGCAGAAAAACGCCAAGCAAGCCCATTCAGGGCGAAGCGGTTTTCGTCGTGGAATCAGTACTCCAGATTTGGCGTTGATCACCCGCCAGCTCGCCACTTTGGTGCAATCGGGCATGCCCCTTGAGGAGTGTTTGCGCGCTGTGTCTGAGCAATCAGAAAAAGCGCGCATTCGTTCGATGCTGCTTGCGGTGCGCTCCAAAGTGACCGAAGGGTACACCTTGGCCGACAGCTTGGCGGACTTTCCTCATGTGTTTGATGATCTGTTTCGCTCTATGGTCGCGGCGGGGGAAAAATCGGGCCATCTGGACTCCGTGTTAGAGCGCTTGGCGGATTACGCCGAAAATCGGCAGAAAATGCGCTCGAAACTGCAGCAAGCGCTGATCTACCCTGTGGTGCTGGTGGTGTTTGCCATCGGCATTGTGGCGTTTTTGCTCGCGGCGGTAGTGCCGAAAATTGTCGGTCAGTTTGTCCAGATGGGCCAAGCACTGCCGCAATCGACCCAGTTTCTGCTCGCCTCAAGCGAGTTCGTTCAGAACTTTGGTCTCTACTTATTACTTGCGATCGTGGCGCTGGGCTACGTCATCAAGCTGGCGTTAGCCAAGCCGAGCGTGCGTCTGGCTTATGATCGAAAACTGATTGGCTTGCCGATGATTGGCAAAATCAGCAAAGGGCTCAATACCTCGCGTTTTGCCCGCACACTGTCGATTTGCACGTCGAGCGCGATCCCGATTTTGGATGGCATGAAGGTGGCGGTGGATGTGATGAGCAATCGCTACGTCAAGCAGCAAGTGACCCTTGCCGCCGATAGCGTGCGCGAAGGGGCAAGCCTGCGTCGCGCACTCGAGCAGACCAAACTGTTCCCACCTATGATGCTGCACATGATCGCCAGTGGTGAACAAAGTGGTCAGCTAGAAGGCATGCTGACGCGCGCCGCCGACAACCAAGACGCCAACTTTGAATCTATGGTGAATATTGCGCTGGGCATTTTTACCCCGGTACTGATTGCGCTGATGGCGGGATTGGTGCTGTTTATCGTGATGGCGACGTTAATGCCCATTTTAGAAATGAATAATTTAATGGCGGGATGATCCCGCACTCGGAGAGAACAACAATGACAAACAGAATCAAAAAACAGTCAGGCTTTACGTTATTAGAAGTGATGGTCGTCGTGGTGATTTTGGGGATTTTAGCCAGCTTTGTGGTGCCTAACCTGTTAGGTAACAAAGAGAAGGCGGATCAACAAAAAGCGGTTACAGACATCGTCGCCTTGGAAAACGCACTCGACATGTACAAGCTTGATAATAGCGTCTACCCGACCACAGATCAGGGGCTAGAGGCGTTGGTCAGCAAGCCATCCAACCCGGAGCCGCGTAACTACCGTGAGGGTGGCTACATTCGCCGTTTGCCAAGCGATCCTTGGGGCAACGACTACCAATACCTAAGCCCAGGTGACAACGGCAATATCGATATCTTTACCTTGGGCGCCGATGGCCAAGAGGGCGGTGAAGGCATCAATGCCGACATTGGTAACTGGAATATCCAAGACTTTCAATAATGCATCAACGCGCTCGCGGCTTTACCTTACTTGAAGTCTTGCTGGTGGTGGTGATCGCCGCTCTGGCATCGGCGGCGGTGGTCTCCACCTTGGTCAGTCGCAGTGGCGATGAGGCAAAAAAGCACGCCAGCGCAGCGTTTCATCGCCTGCAACTCCTCAACGAAGAGGCGATGCTGGCGGGGAAAGATTACGGTTTGTGGGTCGATGAAAAGCGCAGTCTCTATCGCTTGGTGCGCTTAACCGCGAAGGGCTGGCAGCGTCTAGACGATGGCCAAATTCCGGCCGAGACGGAGCTTGGCGAAAACTTGGCACTCAAGCTCACGATGGGCGGCTCAGCGTGGCAGGACGAAGATCGCCTGTTTCGCCCCGGCAGCTTGTTTGATGACGACCGCTTTGCAGACCTTGAAGAGAAAGACGCACTACCGACGCCGCAAGTCTTTATTATGTCGAGCGGTGAAGTGAGCCCGTTTGAGCTGGCGATGGCGCCAAAGGTCAGTAGCCGCCAGTGGTCACAAGAGGCCGCATGGCGCGTGATCGCCAAAGAAAACGGCCAAATTGTGCTGCTGGCGCCGGGAGAGAGCGATGAGTAAACCACGCGCGATGATGATGACACGGCGATTTGCGGCTGCTCGCCACGCTACCGCGCGCGGTTTTACCTTGCTGGAAGTGTTGGTCGCGCTCGCCATTTTTGCAACGGCGGCGATCGCCACAGTGCGCTCGGTCAGTCAGCACATCAATACGTTAAGTTACATTGAGGAAAAGACGTTCGCCGCCATGGTCGCCGACAACCAAATGGCCAAAGTGCATTTGGCGGGCGTTAAGCCCAGTGCGCAAAAAGGCACCGCTCAGTTAGCGGGGCGCCAATGGCAGTGGCAGGTGGTGCCAGTGAGTACCACTGGCGATCTGTTGGCGGCGTTTGATGTCAAAGTATCACTGGGCGCGCAAGCGACGCCGATTGTGGTGGTGAGAAGCTATGTGGCGCTCTAGACAAGCAAGCCGGACACAAGGTTTTACCTTGATTGAGGTCTTGGTGGCGATGGCGATCTTTGCCAGTTTGAGCGTCGCGGCCTATCAAGTGCTCAATCAGGTGCAGCGCAGCAATGCGCTCTCAGAGCAGCGCAGTGCGCGCCTCGGAGAATTGCAGCGTAGCCTTGTCTATCTCGACAATGATTTTCGCCAAATGGCACTGCGCCAAACGCGCTCCGGCGGTGATTCGCCCTCATCCACCCTGATCGCTTGGCAAGATAACTTGCTCGACAGTGATGAAAAAGGGGTGATGTTCGCGCGCCTGGGTTGGTTTAACCCGCAGCAGCAGTTCCCGCGCGGCGAGGTGACCAAAGTGGGTTATCGCATCCAAGATGGCGTATTACAACGAATTTGGTGGCGAT